>JAABSB010000140.1 GCA_011390615.1 Desulfotignum sp.
TTTCTTTGGAGAGGAAAAAAACACAAGATCTCCGGGCACCAGCTGGTGTCTGGGGATTTTTCTTCCCCGGGCAAACTGGGCCCCGGCTGTTCTGGGTACCTGGATACCTGCTGTCTGGTGGGTGTAATATACCAGGCCGCTGCAGTCAAACCCCTGGTCAGGGGTGGTACCGCCCCAGAGATATGGTGTGCCGATACTTTCCAAGGCTTTTTCCACAATGGTTTTGCGGGTGTTTGTCAGAAATGACAGATCAACATCCGGTGCCTCTTTGCAGGCTGGGGGGGGCGGCTGTGTGGGTCTTTCCGGAAGAGCTGCTTTGTGGTCAGCACATGCAGCACAGGTCAGCGCAACACCAAGTAATATACAGTACAGGCGCTTTGGCTGCATGGTTTACCCAATCAGATCAATGATTGCGCCAATGGTGTCATCCTGGGTCTGGATGGTTTTGGCATTGGCATCAAATCCATGCTGAGCCGTCATCTGCTGGACCATCTCCCGGGCAATGTCTGTATTGGATAATTCCTTGAATGATCCGTCATTTTTAACAGGATCTTCCACCAGAGGACCGGGGGTGGGATCCTTTGCAATAACCGTGGTCACACCCCGGGGTTTTGCCGCGACATTATGCACCGTGCTGGATTTGAATTCATCGGACAACGCATTGGCAACATTGTTGGCGCTGGCTTGAATGTGATTGGAAAATGCCTGCATCGCTGATGCATTGTTTTGAATAGATGAGATCATTTTACCTGCCTTCTTAGGGGTTTCTTTTTTTATATCTGGAATATGCAAAAATCATGCAGGATTTTTAAATAATTTTTAATATGCTGATAATACAGCAGATATTAGAAAAAATTCATAAAAGATGCATGGGAAAGTACAAATTATCGCAGGGCTCATGCCAAAAATTGTCATGTGCCGTCCAATGAAAAAACTTGTTTTTGCCGGCAACCTGTTAGATAGTTTGTCCGATATCTGTATATTTTCATGCAACCATTTGATAAAGGAGGTTATCCATGTTTGCCACTGACAACACGGTCATGCTTCTGGTGGATGTCCAGGGACAGCTGGCCCGGCTGATGTATGAAAAGGAAAAGCTGTTTCAGTCCCTTGAAATTCTGATTCAGGGGATGCAGATTCTACAGGTGCCCATTCTCTGGATGGAACAGATTCCGGGAAAACTCGGCCCCACAGTGGAAGAGATCCGGCAGTTGATGGCCGGGAGCGCTCCCATTGAAAAAGACAGCTTCTCCTGCTGCCGGGAACCGGTATTCATGGAAAAATTTGATGCCCTGTCCAGAAACCAGATATTGATCACCGGCATTGAAACCCACATATGTGTATTCCAGACAGCATATGAATTGCTCAATAAAGGGTATGAAGTGCAGGTGGTATCGGATTGCGTATCATCCAGGACCAGGGAAAACAAAGCGGTCGGACTCCAGAGAATTGTTCAGTCCGGGGCCCAGATAACTTCAGTGGAAATGGTTTTTTTCGAGCTGATGCAAAGGGCCAAAGGAGATGCATTCAGGCAGATTGTGAAATTGATCAAATAGGCATAACCTGCAGGAACCGGTTCAGACGGCAAGGTTAAAGGTATGGGTGTCTGATTCAGGCAGGCCGTTGACCCTTGTGTAGCTGTCTGACGCGTTTTGGCTGCTGCCCAAGGCCCGGGAATCATTGGCCGCAGCCCTTTCTTGGGCCTGAAGCACCATCAGTTCTGATGCGGCTTTTGCAGCCATGGCCGTGGCCCGGGATGCCACTTTCAGATCCTGGGGAGACGGGCTGGCAGGTGCAAGGGCAGTTGTTTTCACCTGCTGCATCTTCCGGATGGTGGCGTCGGGATCCCCGGGCACAGGGGCAGTATCAATGCTGACCTCTCCTGCAACCGCATAGTTCCTGCCGTCCGGTCCCCGCTTGTAGGAAAAGCTGGCACCGGATGTGACCACACCTGCCCCTGCAGTCACATGGGCCATTTCATGCTGCCTGACCTGGGTGTCTGCTTTTTTGAGTTCAGCCAGCAGCAGACGTTCCGCCGTGGAAAACCCGCTGGCGGAAGATGCAGGCGTGCTAGCAGTTTGGGGTGCCGGTTTCCGGCTGGCCGGGGTGTTGCCCGGGTCCTGATTACGGCGGGCAGTTTCCGGTTGCCCTGTCCGGGGCACAATGGGGGCGGGGGGTCCATTTTCTGATACCCCGAAAACAGAAGAAACCGTTCCAGGGGTGATATTATGTGAAATCTGGTTGATGGCCATGGGTTTTTCCAGCACATGCCTTGTGTTAAAACAGCTTTTCGTATTATAAGGGTAAATGTCGTAATTTTCAAGCCTGATACTGGTTTTTTCTAACAACAAATTAATTGACAATCCAGGTATATTTGCCTAATATAAAGGGATTCTTTGTGGCAATGTTTTGTTGTGAGACGGTTGCCGGCTGCTGATTTAACCAGGTTTTATGTATTTTCAAGGGGTGTCTCATGGCGCGGGATGCACGGCTTTCAAGAAAAACAAAAGAAACCCAGATTGAGATTCAACTGGATCTGGACGGGACCGGCAAAGCCGATATCACAACCGGCATCGCCTTTTTTGATCACATGCTCACCGCTTTCTGCGTCCATGGTTTTTTTGACCTGAAGATCCTTGCCAAAGGGGATCTGGCGGTCGACCTGCACCATACAGTGGAGGATACCGGGCTTGTTCTGGGACAGGTGCTTTTCAACGCCCTGGGGGACAAAAAAGGGATAAATCGGTTTGGCAACGACTGTGTGCCCATGGATGAAGCCCTTTCCTGTGTTGCCATTGATCTGTCCAACAGGCCCTATCTTGTGTATAATTTTCCGGACAATCTCAGGTCAGGCACAGCTTTTGATGCGTTTCTTGCCAAGGAATTTTTTCAGGCATTCTGTACAGAAGGCAGGTTCAACCTGCACATCAATGCCCATTACGGCACCAATGAGCACCATATGCTGGAATCCGTATTCAAGGCCATGGGCCGCTCTCTGCACCAGGCCACCCGGATTGATGACAAGATCCCGGGCACACTTTCCAGCAAGGGCAGCCTGTGATCTTCATATATCTGCCCGGATTCCATGACACCGGCACAAAAAAGACAAAAGATTATGATTATCATACCAGCAGTTGATATTAAACAGGGCAAGTGTGTCCGGCTTCTTCAGGGACGTATGGAAGATGCCACACAGTATTCTGATGATCCGGCCACAATGGCGGTAAAATGGGAAAAACAGGGTGCCCGGATGATCCATGTGGTGGATCTGGACGGGGCATTTGCCGGGGAATCTGTGAATTTTGACACCATTGCCCGGATCCTGGAACAGGTGTCGGTACCCATACAGGTGGGCGGGGGAATACGCGATCTTCAAACCATTGAAAAATATATTGCAGCCGGCGTGTCACGGGTTATCATCGGCAGTGAGGCCGTGTACAGACCGGAATTTGTACAGCAGGCCTGTAAACTGTTTGAAGGCAGGATCGTGGTGGGCATTGATGCCAGAAACGGCATGGTGGCTGTTGAGGGCTGGAGCCGCACCTCAAAAACCCGTGCTGTTGACCTGGCAAAACAATATGAATCTTCAGGGGTGGCTGCCATCAATTTTACAGATATTCACCGGGACGGGATGCAGACAGGTCCCAATATCCAGGAGACAAAAGCTTTGGCCCGTGCGGTTTCCATACCGGTTACCGCCTCCGGAGGGGTGTCCACCATCGCAGACATAAAAAATCTGTGTCAGATTGCAGCCTTTGGGGTGACCGGGGTTATCACCGGAAAAGCACTCTATGAGGGCAGCCTTGATTTACGGGAAGCCATACGTATTTCAGCAGCCGCATAATCCCCTGTCCGGGTGATTGACAAGTTGTTTAATGTACTTAGATTTAGGTACTATTGCATAACCGTTTGACATTTTGGAGTCATTACCTGAATCGATGTTAATTCCTGAAAATAAAATTTCAGAAATCCTAAACGCATCAGACATTGTTGATATCGTATCAGAATCTGTTATCTTGAAAAAATCAGGCCAGAATTTTTTTGGCCTGTGTCCGTTTCATTCCGAGAAAACCCCTTCGTTTTCAGTGAACCCGGCAAAACAGATCTTTTACTGCTTTGGCTGCAGTGCCGGCGGGAACGCCATCTCCTTTGTGATGAAATACCATGGTCTTTCTTTTTTGGAAGCGGTTAAAATGCTGGCACGCAAACACAATATTGTTATTGAAACCCGGCAGATGGATCCGGCTAAACGCGCAGAAATTGCTTTAAAAGAATCCTTGTTTAATCTCAACAAAAATATAATGGCATATTATGCCGGTCTGCTCAGACAAGACAGCAGTGCAGACGGTGCCAGACAATACCTTGCAAAAAGGGGGATCACCCGGGCAACCATGGATCAGTTTCACTTGGGGTATGCCCCGGACCAGTGGCAGGGGGTTGTTGATTTTTTCAAAAAACAGAGAATCGTGCGCAAAACAGCCCTGCAGTCAGGTCTGGTACTGCCCAGAAAGCAGAACAACGGATTTTATGACAGGTTCAGGAACCGGATCATGTTTCCTATTTTTGATATCAACATGCAGGTGGCAGGATTTGGCGGCCGTGTCATGGACGACCAGATGCCCAAATACCTGAACTCACCTGAAACCCCTGTATACAGCAAAAGCAGGATTTTATACGGGCTTCACGCGGCAAAACAGTATTGCAGAAAAGCCGGAACTGTACACATTGTGGAAGGGTATTTTGATTTTTTATCCCTTTTTCAGAACGGCATTAAGAACACGGTGGCAAGCCTGGGGACCGCATTGACATCCGAGCATATCAGAATACTCAAGGGGTATGCCCCCACCGTGGTGCTGGTATTTGATTCAGATGCCGCCGGCATCAACGCTGCCAGACGTAGTATCAAGCTGTTTATGAAAGAGGGGGTGGACACCCGTATACTGGTTCTGCCAAGGGGTGACGACCCGGATGCCTTTGTGGTGAATCACGGGCCGGATGCTTTTCTTGACCTGGCGGGCAAAGCAGAATCTGTGATGCAGTTTTTGCTGAAGGTGGCCATGGATACCCATGGCTTGTCTGTGGAAGGCCGGATTCGGATTTTAGATGAGATGAAGCCCCATCTGGCAGATATCCAGGACAGTGCTTTGCGCTCCCTTCACGTCAAAGAGCTTGCCGAAACTTTGAATATCGATGAGCGGGCCGTACTTGAAAAAATCAAAGAACAGGTGGTGCATGGGCATCAGGGCCGGTATTCCCTGTCCGGCAGTTCTGAAGACCCTTCTGATGAGAATCGGTTTTTATCATCAGATCCCAGGGAAAAGCAGCTTTTGTCCCTGATGCTTTTGTGTCCTGATATCATTCCAGAGGTGGTTGATTCCGGGGTGATGGATTGTTTTTACTCACAGCGGCTGTGCAGCATCGCAAAAATCATTGCCAATGCTGATCCACTTGAAGCCTCTTTTGTCAATCATGTCATGGCAAAAATGCAACATGACAAAGACAGGCAGCTGATTGCCTCCCTTGCCATGGCACAGGGGCCAGATAAAGACACAGACATGCGCAAAACGGCAATATCTATCATCAACCGGATTATACGGATTAAAAAAAGAAAAGAAAATATCCTGACAACAAAGATAATTCATGCAGAAAAGGGCTGTGATGCTGATGTGATGGAACTGTTGAAAATGAAGCAGCAAGAGATTCGGCAATTACATGATGGGCAATAACGTTTAGCCTTTGGGAGACATTTCATGACAAATATGACAAAGAAGTCAGAAGAGAATCAGGTGATCAGCAAAACACAATTGAAAAAGCTCATTGAAAAGGGCAAAAAACATGGTGTTATCTCTTTTGCCGAAATAAATGATGCCATATCTGATGATGTGACATCTTCTGATCAGATTGAAGATATTGTGGTGCAGTTCAAGGACCTGGGCATCACACTTGTGGATATTGAGAAAGGAAAATCCAAAAATGCCGGCATGAAAACAGATGGCAGATTGACCGGCAAACCGGCAAGGAAAAAAGAGAAGATCAGGCCAGAATCAAAACATAAAAAACCTGACACAGCCGATAAAAAGGATTTTTTTGCATCAGCCAGGGAACGGCCTGATATGGAATTCGGAGCGGTGACCGATCCGGTAAAAATGTATCTCAAGGAGATGGGGATGGTCACCCTTTTAAGCCGGGAGGGTGAAATTGAAATTGCCAAAAAAATTGAGGTGGGGGAGCGGGATGTGCTGCGTGCCATGCTGGATTGTCCGATTTCCTTGACCACCATTTTCCTGTACGGCGATAAAATGGAAAATAAATCCATGCGGCCCAAGCATGTGCTGCGGGATGTGGATGAAGGTGACGGGGTGGTGGATGAGGCCTCAAAACAGGAAAAATTTCTGGAATCTCTGGCCGTTATTAAAAGCCTCCATGAAAGCAACCAGGACAAACGGGACCAACTCCACGGCCTGAGAAAAACAACCAAAAAATACCAGAACCTGGTGGCGGAAATTTCACAGGGCACGGAACAGATTTTTGAAGAACTGAAGCGCTGGCGGTTTGAATCCAATGTTATTGATACCATTGAAAAGAGTATCCGCAGTACCATTGTCTGGTTTGATACGGTGGACAACCTGCTGGAAAGGTGTGCCAGAACCTTTAATGTCATGAAAGACACCATGCTCAAACAGGCATCGGATCAGGAAAAATTTGTTGCATGGGCCACGGCCAGGACAAGTCTTGATACACAAAGGGCAGCGACCCTGTATAAAGACCTCCAGGCCATTATGG
>JAABSB010000141.1 GCA_011390615.1 Desulfotignum sp.
CCACATTCCCTATGACACGGCAGTTGAAAAATCCATTGAAAACAAGCTGCCTCTGGTATTGTACGGCATAAAGAGCCCTGCAGGTGCCGCTTTTTTACAATTTGCAAAAGAAATTGATTTGAAATTTACGTAAAGGGGTGTTCCATGAAAGTGACAGATCCGGAATTGATCCAGGAGAGTGAAAAAGAATTCATCGATACCATCAATGCCGAGCTTGACTGGGAGGCCATAGAAAAACTGCTGATGGAAAAACACAAATTTGCCCTGCAGGATGAGGTGGACTATAAAAACGGAGATCTGGTGGTGTTTGACAACCAGATCGCATACCGGTTTGATTTTGAGATCAAAGTGCCCTTGTCAGTGATTTTCAACCGCCAGGGGGAATGCCTGGACATGTCCACATCTCACGGGGATGATAAAGATTTTTCGGAACCCGGTCCCGAAGAAATGGCGGATCTCAGGGAGCGCAGCAGTGAAAAGGTGGGGCAGCTGGCTTCGAGCATCGCGGACATGATTACTGAGATCAACCAGGGAGACGAGACCCCATGACACAACACCCCCCTGTTACCCCGGCGTATGTAAAACAGCAGCTGGATGAAATACTGGCCCGGGAGATCATCTCTTTTATTGATGTGGATGTGGATGCTGCCATGATGTCTTTTAACCTGGCCACCATAGCATGTATCAGCCTGATTGTGGAACGGGAAAAGGAGATCAAGCAGTATGCGGATTTTCCACCGGAACGGTATCAGCAGGACAGCTTTTATTCAGAATTGACAGATATCGGCCTGGCACATGATGATTACCTGGACGCTGCTGTAACTGCCTGTTTTAAAAAAGGATACATGCGTGAAGATGACAACGGGCAGCTGCATGCTGAAATGCCCGCATTCATGATGGCAGGACTTTTAGATTCCATGTTTCCGGGCATGCAGGGCATGAACCTCATCGCCTTTGTCCTCCAGATGAATGATGAAGTGAATACCGGCCGCAAAAGCCTGGACCTGGCCAAAAAAAGTTTTGCAGCATCCCTGAAATCCAGCGGGGTCTCTGTATCAGGAGATAATGCCACAAAGCGGGCATCTGCAATGAAAGCCGGTAAAATAAAAGCGGTACAGGAAAACAGAGAGATTTCCAGGAAACTGAAAAAAGAAAACCTGGACCGGCTGTCCAGACTGGTAAAGACCCGGCGTAAAACATCAGACGCTTACCAGCAGAAGATCCAGGTTACGGATGTGTTTGACAAGGGACCCACCCCGGAAGAGATTGCGGCCCGTAAGGAAGAGGTCCGTAAAGCGGAAGCGGCGGCAAAAAAAGCCGCTGACCTGGCACGGCAGCTGGCGGAAAAAGACGAAAAAATCAAAGAAGCACAGATGCTGGCGCAAGAAGCGGCAGAACAGCGCAAGATTCTGGAGGAAAAAGAACAGCAGCTCCAGGATGCCAGACAAATGGCTGCAAAGGCGGAGGAACGGGCAGCGGAACTGGAGGCAAAGGAAGCTGCCATGGCAGAGCGTGAGGCCAGCCTCAAGGCCATGGAAGAACGCATCCGTGCAGAAGAAGAGCAGATCCGAAAACAGAAAGAATCAGAGGCGGTCCCGGAATCGCAGCCCCCGGCCCCGGGTGAAAATATTTCTGAAGATGCTGATGAGGATGATATTGCTGCAAAGATTGCCGCATTTGAAAGCGATCTGGGCATGCCCTGTCCTGTGTGCGGGTCAGGAAAAATTGTTTCCAGTACAACGGAAAAAGGCAAAGAATATTTTTCCTGTTCCAGCAGTGACTGCCGGTTTGTAAGCTGGGACAAGCCCTATCATTTTTTCTGCCCCTTGTGCAAAAATCCGTTTTTAACGGAAACAACCACCCCGGAAGGGGAAAAAGGCCTTAAATGCCCCAGGGCATCGTGTGCCTATTCCCAGCAGAACCTGAATGACCCAAAACTGAATATGGCTGCCTCCCGTGACACAGCAGCAGAACCCAGAAAAAAAAGAAAGGTTGTCAGAAGAAAAAAGAGGCATTAATGAACATAACATTCACGGATCAACGGCTGGAACAGATTTTTGCCAAAGCCAGACAGGGATCCCGTCTTTCCAGGGAAGACGGGATCTGTATTTATGAAACATCCGATCTTATGGGAGTGGGACAGATTGCCAACCATGCCAGATCCCAAAGACACGGCAAAAAAGCCTATTATGTCTATAACCAGCACATAAATTATACCAACATCTGCAAAAACCGGTGCCGGTTCTGTGCCTATGCCAGAAATGAAAATGATGCCGATGCCTATGCCTGGTCCATGGCAGACATTGCACAGCGCCTGATGGAACGTATTGATGAGCCGGTGGATGAACTGCACATCGTGGGCGGTCTCAATGAAACCCTGGGGTTTGATTATTACATTGATCTGCTGAAAACCGTGAAACGCATAAGGCCCAATGCAGCCATCAAGGCATTCACCTGTGTGGAAATCGATTATCTTTCCCGTCTGTCAGGACTGGGTATTGAACAAACTATTTCCCGGCTCAAGGATGCCGGCCTTGACATGATGCCCGGCGGCGGGGCAGAGGTGCTCAATACACGGATCCATGATGCCCTGTTTCCCAGGAAAATCGACCATATCCGGTGGAAGCAGATTGTAAAAGCGGTGCATGCAGCCGGGATCAAGACCAATGCCACCATGCTCTACGGCCATATTGAAACCGTTGCAGAGCGGGTGGATCACCTGATAACACTCCGGGAGATCCAGGATGAAACCGCCGGGTTTTCCGCATTTATCCCCCTGGCCTTTCATTCACAGAACACAAAACTGTCCCATCTGCCCCCCACCACGGCAATGGATGATCTCAAGGCAGTGGCAGCGGCCCGCCTGATGCTGGACAATTTCGATCACATCAAGGCCTACTGGGTGATGATCGGTGAGCCGCTTGCCCAGGTGGCCTTGGGTTTCGGGGCAGATGACCTGGACGGCACCATTATTGAAGAGCGTATCACTCACACCGCAGGTGCCAGATCTGCCAAAGGACTGACCCGGGACCAGATGGAGAATATGATCCGCAAAGCCGGTTTTGAACCGGTACAGCGGGACTCGTTTTACAATCCCAGAACAATACAGCCGAACCCATGACACAATTATCTGATATTATAGAAAAAATACAGGAAAACCAGCGCATTGGAAAACAAGAAGCCCTCGTTCTGCTGAACAGCGCCGATCTGATGACGCTGGGGCATCTTGCCCATGAAAAACGCTTTTTTTACCACCGGAAAAATGATGTCACCTATGTGAAGGACCGCAACATCAATTACACCAATATCTGCGTGTCCGGGTGCCGGTTCTGTGCCTTTTACAAGCATCCGGGCCAGGAGGGCGGGTATGTGATATCACAAAAAGATCTTTACGATAAAATTGCAGAAACCATTGATCTGGGCGGCACCCAGATTCTGCTCCAGGGAGGGATGCACCCGGACCTGGGCCTGGATTATTACCAGTCCATGCTGGCATTTATCAAGGACAATTTTGCTGTCCATGTCCACGGATTCTCCCCGCCGGAAATCGATTTTATCGCCCATAAATCCAACCTGTCCGTGGCACAGACCATCGCATATCTCCAGCAGGCAGGACTGGATTCCATACCCGGGGGTGGTGCGGAAATTCTGTGCGATGAAATCCGCAGCAAAGTCTCCCCCAACAAATGCAACACAGATGCCTGGCTGGAGGTGATGCGCCAGGCCCATCTGGCAGGGATGCGCTCTTCTGCCACCATGATGTTCGGCCATGTGGAAACCGATGCCCATGTGGTGGAACATCTGGACAGGATCCGGCAGCTCCAGGATGAAACCAAGGGGTTCACCGCATTCATCCCCTGGACATTTCAGCCTGCCAACACCCGGATACAGGTAGAGAAAAAAACTGCTGCAGAATATCTCAAGGTGCTGGCAGTCAGCCGCATTTTTCTGGACAATGTCGCCAATATCCAGGCATCCTGGGTGACCCAGGGGGATAAAATCGCCCAGACCGCCCTGTTTTTCGGGGCCAATGACATGGGGTCCACCATGATCGAGGAAAATGTGGTGGCATCGGCCGGGGTGGATTTCATGCTCCCGGTTGAAGAACTGCAGCGGCTGATAACCACTGCCGGATTTACCCCCAGGCAGCGGGACTGCTATTACAACCTGTTGTGACACTGCTGAAAACCATGACAGCACAACACATTTATATTACAGAACCCTCACGGTCCAGGACATTCCGGGCCGGGTGGGTGATCAAGGATCCCTGGACCGTTCTGGAAAATGCCGGGGTGGTGGTGGCAGGCGGACATATCAAAAAGATTGTGGCCCCTGCACCAAAGGATGCATCTGTTAAGGACCTGGGGCCCGGTGTGCTCATGGCCCCGCTGGTGAATGCCCATCTGCACCTGGAACTGTCCGCCCTGAAAAACCTGCTGCCCCTGGGCAAAGGGTTTGCCCCATGGGTGGCGGCCCTGCTCAGGGAACGGGATGCTGCCGGCACCCCGACCCTGACGGCGGCTGCACAAAAAGCTGCTGCATCCCTGCATGATATGGGGGTGGGCCTGGTGGGGGAGATCTCCACTTTGGGCATCACCCGGGAAATGCTGCACACCTCGGGGCTGACCGGTGTCTGGTTCAAAGAATTTTTGGGGGATGAACAAGCATATCCGGGCCATGAAGAACAGGATCCATACATCAAAAAACAATTTCCCCTCTCTTTTTCAGCAGCAGGCCACGCCCCCCACACCACTGCACCACAGCTGCTGACAGCATTGAAAAAACGCACCCGGGCAGCCGGTCTTGTTTTCTCCCTCCATGTGGCGGAATCTGATGTGGAAAAAAATTTTATTGCGGGCATCCGGGGCGGGTGGACCGATTTTCTGGCTTCCCGGGGAATCGACACCACTGCCTGGCCCGTGGGAAACAAAACCCCGGTGTCCTATCTGCACGATCTCGGGGTGCTGGACAATGCCACCTTAGGCGTGCACCTGCTCCATGTCACAGACAGGGATCTGGACATCCTGGCAAAAACCGGGTGCAGCATCTGCCTGTGCCCCAGGAGCAACCAGAACCTGCATGGCAGACTGCCTGATATTGCATCCCTTCTGGCCCGGAACCTTTCACCTGCCCTGGGAACAGACAGCCTGGCATCCTGTGATTCTCTGGGGATTTTTGATGAAATGGCCTTTGTCAGGCAGTTTTATCCGCAAATTGCTTTGCCTGATCTCCTGGCCATGGCCACGATAAATGGTGCCAGGGCCCTGGGGCTGGGGCAGCATGGGGGTACCCTGGACACGGGCAGATCCGCGCAATTATTGTATCTGGATATCACGGCCCGCACCCCGGCCGATGTGATGGAAAAGGTGACAGCCTATGGCATCTGACAACCTGTATATGGGAAGAATAAGTTATATCAATGCATCTCCGGTGTATTACGGCCTGGACCACGGCCTGGCACCTGACTGGCTGACCCTGGTGACGGATGTACCGGCCGCCCTGAACCAAAAAATTATCGCTGGTGATATTGATATCAGTCCCATATCTGCGGCATATTATGCCCTGCACCACAAAGACCTGCTGCTGCTGCCCGATTTTTCCATCTCCTGCCGGGGACCTGTGATGAGCGTGATCTGTGCAGCTGATTATCCTCTGGATGACCTGACCGGCAAAACCGTGATGTTTTCCAGAGAATCTGCCACAGGTGCGGCATTTTTAAAAATGATTTTTGCCGGAAGGGGAATACGTCCGAAGTTCAGGATCGGTCCGGTGGGGGATATCAACGCCATCCCGCCTGATGTGGATGCGGTCATGGTCATCGGAGATGCCGCCCTGACCCAGCCCTGGAAGAGCCGGTTTTCCCATTTGTATGATCTGGGGCAGCTCTGGTTTGAAATGACGCATCTGCCCTTTGTGTTTGCCGTGTGGGTGGTGCGGCGGGCCTATGCTGCAGCACATCCCGGCCAGGTGGCCCGGGCCCTGGATCTGCTCAAAGCCAGCCGGGAGGCGGGTTATGCGCATCTGGATACAGTTATCGATGCCGGCATGGCAAAGCTTGGCTTAGAGCGGCAGGTTGTGAAAGAGTATTACAACCGGCTCTATTGTGATCTGGATCAGGAAAAAATTCAGGCCATGACCTGTTTTTTTGACGGGCTTTACCAGCAGAAGATTCTCTCGTCTCCGGCAGAGATTTCATTTTTCATATAAACACCCATGCCCTGCCGGACTGAAACGGACCGCCGGATGATGAACACTTTGTTGATCGTATCATAATCTCATTTGCGAAGCGCGCAGGCCTCCCAGGATCCGCCGTACCCAGCATCTTTGCGTTTGTTCGTGTTTTCTTCTTGCTTTTTTGTAGCTCATGGGCTACAATACAGGTTGTGAAATACGACATTGAAAAAACAGATGCTTTTGACAAATGGCTTAAGAGATTAAGAGACAGAAAAGCAGTCCTTGCTATTGCAAAGAGGCTTGACAGGGCTATTCTTGGAAATTTTGGTGATGTGTCTCCGGTGGGTGAAGGTGTCTGTGAGATGCGTATTTTTATCGGAAAGGGCTACCGTTTGTACTATGTCCTCCGTGACCGCCGCATAATTGTCATGCTGTGTGGCGGGGACAAATCCACCCAGA
>JAABSB010000142.1 GCA_011390615.1 Desulfotignum sp.
GGGGGAAACCGGGGGCAAAGACTATATATTCGTGCACCCGTCAGCCCGGGTGGAAACGGTGTTGACCGCCGCGGTCCGTGGGGCGTTCGAGTACCAGGGCCAGAAATGCAGCGCCTGCTCCCGCATGTATGTGCCCCGCTCCCTGTGGGATGAGATTACGTCAAGGATCAAGACGGCTGTAGAAAAAATGACGGTGGGCAGCGTGATGGATTTCAAGCATTTCATGAACGCCCTGATCGACGAGGCAGCGTTCGACAATGCCGTCGGGTTTATTGAACGGGCAAAAGCATCAGATGCCGCCGATATTCTGGTGGGCGGCAATGCAGACAAATCAAAAGGATATTTTATTGATCCCACAGTGATTGTGACGACAGACCCTTATTATGAATCCATGACACAGGAAATTTTCGGTCCTGTTCTGACCCTGTATATGTATGAGGATGAAACCATTGATGATGCCCTGGCTCTGGTGGACAAAACCTCACCCTATGCCCTGACCGGGGCGGTTTTTGCTCAGGATCGGCAGGCCATTCATGAGATGATAAATGCCCTTACCCACAGTGCCGGCAATTTTTACATCAACGACAAACCCACCGGCGCTGTGGTGGGCCAGCAGCCTTTCGGCGGAGCCCGGGCCAGCGGCACCAATGACAAGGCCGGCAGCATGCTCAACCTGCTGCGCTGGACATCCACCCGAACAATCAAGGAGACGTTTGTTCCGCCTGAAGATATCGCCTATCCGTTTATGGGAACTGAGTAATACAACCTGTGCGGGTGCGAAGCAATCACCGTCTTTGAAACATGCAGATGATTGCTTCGCATTGGGTGTCACATATCCTGGAACGAAACTGAGTGCCTGGGGTTAATGCACAAACTGTCTGGCATATTCCGCATTATTGTACATGGCTTCGCCATACAGGTCCTTGCCGTAATCCCGGATAATGGCCTGCCCGGCATCTGCCGCACTGACTGCATTGGCAATACCGGCAGGATTGTTTTCCGGTCCCACAATATAGAATTCATTGGAGCCGATCAGGGCCCTGGGGGCCGTCCGGTGCAGGCAAAGCTTCTGTGGTGAACATGGTGGCTGGGCTTTTTTGTCCGGAAAATTCCTTGACAAAACTTTACACAAGTAATACTATTACAAGTATTACACCATATTGGAGGTAAGTTATGCGTGTTACGACAAAAGGACAAGTCACAATCCCCCAACATATTCGTGAAAAATTGGGAATCTTTCCTGCCACGGAAATCGAGTTTGTTCAGGAAAAAGATCGCGTCTATATTGTAAAAAAGAAAGACCCGGGAAATCGAAATAATAAATTTCGAAAACTGAGGGGCGTTGCAACGGTCAGAATGACAACCGATGAAATAATGGCCTTGACGAGGAAAGGTTGATGAGCGGCATTCTGGTTGATTCTAATATTATTTTGGACGTTTTTCTCGATGATCCAAATTGGGCTGAATGGTCGGAATCCAAATTGCAGAAATTTAGTTCGATGACAAAATTGTTCATCAATTCGATCGTATATTCTGAAGTATCCATCGGTTTTCAAAAAATTGAAGAACTGGAGTTCTCCTTGAACCAAGGTGGTTTCCAAATGCTTGAAATTCCAAAGGAAGCGTTGTTTTTAGCGGGAAAGGCTTTTTTGACGTATCGAAAAAACAAAGGAACGAAACGATCCTCTTTGCCGGATTTTTATATCGGTGCACAAGCAGCTGTCTTAAATATGGAGTTACTCACACGCGATCCGTCAAGATACCGCACATATTTTCCGACGGTCCAACTAATCACTCCCAAAATGGTATAGGCGAATATTTTCGAACTTTTACCAGAAGGTCCGTGGTCTGTTCGTCCTGAGCAGTGACTACGACAAAACCAACAAAGCCACCCAGATGTTTTTTGCCGAAACCCCGAACAAGCAGCTGATCCGCCAGTTCCGGCAGAGCCGCTGGAACGCAACTGAATCAGGACAGCCAGGGGAACTTTTTGATGGCCTGGTAGATCCTGTTTGCAAAACTGCCATAGGGCGGGGTCAAGGCAGCGGTGGATGACAACGAGGCCTGGTAAAAAACCGGCCGCAGTTTGGAAAATTCCAAGAACCCTTCAAATCCGTGATACTGTCCTGTGCCGCTGTTGCCGATACCACCGAAGGGTAAATCGTGCTGCGCCACATGCAGAGCACAGTCATTGACGGTCACCCCGCCGGACCGGGTATTGGAAATCATCTGGTTCACAACTTGCCGGTCATGGGTAAACATATAAAGGGCTAACGGTCTGGGACGGTCATTGATATAATGGATGACCGTTTTCAGGGAGGAATAGGAAAGCACCGGCAGGATGGGACCGAAAATCTCTTCCTGCATGATCCGCATCTGGGGTGTCACGTTGGTCACGATCATTGGTGTGATTTTTTTTTGATCCCGGATGGTTTCCGGTCCGGTAAGCAGTCGGATCACCTTGGCGTTTCCGGCCTTTGCATCCGCCAAGGTATCCGTGAGCCGGTCAAAGGCCCGATGATTGATGATGGCAGTATAGTCGGGTGAGGCAATGTCCGGATAAAGCTGCTGCGCCACAGTCCGCGCCGTCTGAATGAACCGGTCGATGCGGTTTTCCGGAACAAAAATGTAATCCGGCGCAATGCAGGTCTGCCCGGCGTTCATGAGCTTGGCAAACAGGATGCGTTTTACGGCTTTGGTCATGTCGAAATCACTGGCCAGGATCACCGGGGATTTGCCCCCAAGTTCCAGGGTGACCGGAACCAGATTCCGGGCCGCGGTTTCCATGACGGTTTTTCCCGTCCGGGAAGACCCGGTAAAAACAAGGTGGTTGAAGGGCTGTGCGGAAAAAGTGCCGGCAGAGACTCCGGGATGGAAACTAACGTATTTTGGATCGATGTGTTTAAAAAATATTTTGTGGAGCAGTCGGCAAAGATGTCGGGAATTGGCTGCCTGTTTGACCATGACCCGGTTGCCGGCGGCCAGGGCGCTGATCATGGGGCTGACAGCCAGGAAAAGCGGATAATTCCACGGGGTGATGATACCCACGGTCCCCTTGGCCTGGGGAATGACCCGGTTTTTTCCGCCCAAAAATATCATGGATACGTGACGGCGCCGGGGCTTCATCCATTTTTTGAGGTGTTTGCGGGTATACCGCAGGCCCATGAGGCTGGGTAAGATTTCCAGTATCCGGGTTTCATGAAAAGACCGATTCCCGAAATCAGCTTGGATGGCCTCGCAGATGGCCTGATCGTTTTCCAGAAGGATCGTTTCAACGCTTTTGAGAAGATCCAGGCGATTTTTCAGGGGGATGAAGGGTTGATCCAGGCAGGCCCGGGTCTGAAGATTGAAAATTTTCAATGCTTCGGTATCCGCTTCGGACGTCGATGGAATCGAATTGGTCATGGTAAATTCCCTATGGATGGCGTAATGTTTCCCCCGCAGATTGAAAATCACATCCATCTCATGCAGCTTTTCAATCGCCCGGAGTTTGACTTTGCCCGGTGGTTGTTTTACTGATAAATCCTGGTGAAAGTGGCTTCCGATGTGTCTGTAATTTCCTGTCGCAGGCGTTTGAATTTGTCTATCATCTCTTCAGCCTCCGGGGTCAGGGTGGACTGTCCGCCGGTAGCCCCGCCCTTGCAGCGGACCAGCAGCGGTTTTCCCAGCCGTTTTTCCATTTTCCGCAGCCGGCCCCACATGGAACGGTAGCCCATGCCTAAGGCTTTGGCAGCCGCATTGATGGACCCCTGTTCCCGGATGGTTTCCAGGATATGCATCTGCCCTTCCCCGAAAATGGAATCTCCGGTGTCACACTCGATCCAGATCTTAATCCGCAATTTTTGCTGTGTTTTGTCCATGTAAGGGTCATAATACGAGGTCAGATCAGGTGTCAAGAAAGAATTTGAAATCACAATAGGGTGCCCCCTCCATGATGGTCTGACGGCGTTCAAACCTGATATCCGGATTAAAGCCTTCTGCAAAGGGTTCATCCCTGCAGCAGGACAGGCAGTATCCAAACTCTGCCATGCCCAGTTTCCGGTATTTCTCTGCATACCGGCACCGGGTGACGTTAAAGGCATACCGGGTTTTAGTGAGTTCAATGACCTCTTCTTCTAGAGCGCCTCCCTTGGCCCAGTTTCTCACCACTTCAGCCAGATCCGCCAGGGTGTTGCTCCCCATTTTTTCGGCACAGGCCCGGCCATAGGCACGGCTTGCATTTTCATGGGTTTTTTGCACCACAGCCTTTGCGGTTTCCAGGCCGGTCTTTTCACCAAATGCCCTGATGACCGGAACCAGGGCATTCGCTTCGATGACGCGCTGATCGATGAGGGTGACAGGTTGGTCGTTCATGTGAAATTTCCTTTGAATTATAAATGATCACATTATGACATCATTTTGTGATGTTGAAATGATTGATGGAGGGTATTTTCACTTTATCCCCTACGACAGGTGTGATACTAAAGCAAAAATGCTTTTTTGTCACCTGTTAAACCGGATGTGAGGCTAAATATGACCCAGCGGATCGTATTCAATCGGATGGAAGTTGCCGGGTCCCTCGGAGACCTGGGCACCCTGCTGCCCATTGCCATCGCCATGGTGCTTTTGAACGGGCTGAGCCCCACAGGGGTGTTCCTGAGTATCGGTGTCTATTATGTTTTGTCAGGCTTGTATTTCGGCCTGACCGTGCCGGTGCAGCCCATGAAGGTGATAGGGGCCTATGCCATTGCCACAGCCATGGCCCCGGAGCAGATCCTGGCCTCCTGCCTGCTTATGGGGATTTTATTGTTGATCGTCGGCCTTACCGGCGCCATCGACTTGATAGCCAAAATTACCCCCAAACCGGTGATCCGGGGGGTCCAGCTGTCCACCGGGGCCCTGCTCATGTCCGGGGGCATTCGTTTCATGATGGGCACATCCAGGTTTCAGGAGCTTGAGAATGCGGTGGAGCCGTATCTGGCACTGCAGGCCCTGGGGCCGGTACCAATCAGCCTGGTGATCGGCTGCATCGGTGCGGTGGTCACGCTGCTGCTTCTGGACAGCCGCAGGTTTCCGGCCGGTCTGGTGGTGGTGGCCGGGGGTGTGGCCGCCGGCCTGATTCTGGGTGCCCGTCTCACCATGGGCCTGGGGGATATCGGTCTGAACCTTCCTGCATGGTTGCCGGTCGGGTTTCCGGCCAAGGTGGATTTCACCTTTGCCCTGTTCGTCCTGGTGCTGCCCCAGCTGCCCATGACCCTGGGCAATGCTGTCCTGGCCTACACCGATCTGTCAAAGGAATATTTCAAGGAACAGTCTGCAAAGGTCACCAACCGGAAAGCGTGCGTGAGCATGGCCCTGGCCAATTTTTTTAGTTTCTGTGTGGGCGGCATGCCCATGTGCCACGGTGCAGGGGGACTGGCTGCCCACTTTCGGTTCGGGGCCCGCACCGCTGGTTCCAATGTGATCATCGGTGTGGTGTTTGCAGCCATGGCGCTTCTCTTTGGCCGCCATATCATCGATGTGTTGCATCTGCTGCCCATGTCCATTCTCGGGGTGCTGCTGGTGTTTGCCGGCTCCCAGCTGGCCCTCACGGTGATGGACCTCAACACCCGCAAGGAGTATTTCACCGCCACCCTGATCCTGGGCATCACCCTGGCATCCAACCTGGCAGCCGGATTCATCGCCGGCATGGTGGTGGCCCACCTGCTCCGGTGCGAAAAGCTGTCGGTGTGACATAGCCGGCCCGAACGGTGCCTTGCTGGATCAGACTGGTACACCCAGTGCCTGCAGGTCGGAGAGCAGCGTCATTTCATCATAGAGCCTTCCTTCCCGCCATTTTCCCTTATATTCCAGGGTGGGCACCACCCAGTCGTCCCCGCCGTTGACCTGGATGATTTTTTTAATGACCGCTTCGGGCTGGCTTTCAATCTCAATATAGGTAAATGCAATGCCGTGCTTTTTTAAAAATTCGATGGTTCTGGTGCAATGCGGACACCAGCCGGCAGCATAAACGTTTAACATGTGAACCTCTTTTTATTATTTTTTGCACGGATAATACACCTTTTTCATGCTTTATTCAATGCCGGTCAGAAAAGCCGCCGGTGCCGGATATGTTTGGGGGCATGGGCGAAAATGGCGGCCAGGACAAAAGCGGTCAGCATGGCAGGGGCTCCAGGAAGCCAGCCGTGAAGGGCCATTCCCATGAGTACCAGCTTTACCAGGGTGGCCAGACCGGCCGGTTCCCGCAGCAGCTGCCGGTGGCGCAGCATCTCTGATGCCATGAGCATCACACCGGTGACAGCGGCGAGGATCAGGTAAAACAGCGGCAGATCCAGCCGCCCGGGCAGCAGGAACACGGCCAGGAAAACAGCGGCTCCCACCTGGTGGAGCGCCCGGATAAAAATGGTAATCATCCATATCCAGTACGGCCGATCCGCGGTTTGTCCCAGCCTGCTGTCTTGGGTGTGTTTGTTTGATTTTTCGTCTGCCATTACATATTCAGCATTTTTTTGCCCATGGCCAGCCGTTCCAGCGTCTTGTCATCCTCCAGATCTGCCAACACCTC
>JAABSB010000143.1 GCA_011390615.1 Desulfotignum sp.
GTTTTTGGTTCTGTTGCTCGTGGGGAATCAGGAAATGAGAGTGATGTTGACATAGTGATCCGTATTTCTGAACCCGATTTTTTCATGCTTGCGGGGATAAAAGAAGATTTAGAAAAAAGACTTAACAAATCTATTGATATTGTAACTTACACAGACTCAATGAACCCTTTTTTAAAAAATAGGATAGACCATGAGGCTGTGTATGCCTGATAATGAACTGACATTGGAAATTATTCATCAAATCGAAGATGCGACAATCCAGAAAATCTTAAAAGATTTAAAATCCTAATCTTCATATATAGCAATTAAATTACACATGAATTTCAACAACCAAATGAAGCGGATAAAACCGCTTATTTGGGGTGTTGGCGCTGCATATAGCTTTGATGGATACATTTGAAATAATATGACGGAATTGAAGAAAAGGTAAAGCCGAGATGGCAAAGGGTAAAAATAAAAAAAGATACTGCACTGGCCAAACTGATTGCAGCAGCATGCTTTTCAGCAGGAATTTGCTCAGACTGTTCCGGAATGGGAGGCGATATAATAGTGAATGAACGCGTTTGTCCCGGGACAGATATCAAAACGGGGGAAAGTTGAATGAAGACGGAAGTGGCCGGTAAATTATTGTGACTTCAGTGGCATGGCTGGGAAAATTTCTCTAAAATGTATGGACCGCCACACTGGGAAATCCGAATGCAGCGGTTTTACCTGTCTCAAGCCTGAACTGCTTGATATGGGCTGCAGGCCAGACAGCTTCAAACATCACGCCCTGTGTTTCCAGCTGCACCCGCAGAAATACGCCGCAGCTTGCGATGTCTTTTATTTTTCCGGTAAAATGGTTTTTGCAGACCGGGTTTCCCGGGATATGAAACAGGATGTTTTCCGGCCGAATGCCCATATACTGATGTGCCGGGTCGGGTGGGCAATGGGGAATGATTTCCAGCCGGGTGCCTGTGATCTGCAGGCTGCTCCCGTTCAGATGATATGGCATGATGTTTTTCATTCCCACAAAATTGGCGGTGAACCTGGAATCGGGTTTTTCAAAAATCGACAGGATATCTCCCTGATGCATGATGCGGCCACCTTTTATAATGGCACCCCGGTTGGCCAGATACAGCACTTCATCAAAATTGTGGGACACCATGATAATGGTCATACGCAGCTCTTTGTGGACCTTTTTCAGCAATTGTCTTGCCTCGTCATGAAACACCGGATCCAGGGCGGACAAGGGTTCATCCAGCAGCAGTACCTGCGGGTTTAAAATCAGGGACCGGGCCAGGGCAACCCGCTGCTTTTCACCGCCGCTCAGGTTATGGGGGTACCGATGAACGATCTTTTCAAGACCCAGGGCGGAAACCAGGTATGTAAACCGCTGCCCGGCTTCTTTTTTTGAAATGTTGTGGAACGTCGTTCCGTACAGGGTATTTTTGAAGACATTCAGGTGGGGAAACAGGGCAAAATCCTGGTACACCAAGGCCAGGTTGCGTTTTTCAACCGGAAATCGGGTGATGTCTCTGCCATCAGATAATAATATGCCGGAGGTAAAGGGCATGATTCCCATGATTCCTTCAAGAAGAAGGGATTTTCCCGACCCGGTGGGGCCGATGAGTGCAAAAAAATCATGTCTGTGCACCTGCAGGTGAATGTCTGTCAGGGAAAAATCGGGCAGATGCAGGTTGATGTGGTGCAGGGAGATCATATGTTACCGATTGTACGGGTGAATGGATTTTGACAGCATGCGCAGCATCACAAACAGGACAAAGGATATAAAAATGAGCCAGACCGCTATGGGCTGGGAGTATTTCAGGCCAAAGGCGGTGAACCGTTCATAGATCATAACAGGCGCTGTCATGGGATGATAGGCCACAATCACCACTGCACCGAATTCGGATATGGCCCTGGCCGTGCACATGATGATGCCCAGTATCATGTGCCGCCAGGTCAACGGAAAGGTGATGCGTATAAATGTGGTCAGGGCTCCGGCCCCCAGTGTGCGGGAGGCGTTTTCCAGCCGGACCGGCACACTGTCAAAACCGGATTTCACTGTGTTGATATAAAAGGGCAGCCCCACAAACAGCAGCACACAGATGATGCCGGTTTTCGTTCCCATGATCTGGATGCCTACGTCGGACAGAAAATGCCCGATGGGATGGTTTCGACCGGCCAGGCTGAGGATGGCAATGCCCACCACCGGATGGGGAATCATGATGGGTAGATCAATGATCCCCTCCAGCAGTCTTTTGCCCGGCAGCTCCTTTCTGGCCAGCAGGTAGGCCAGCGGGGTGCCCATGATAAAGGCCAGCCCTGCGGCACACAGGGACAGGCTGATGGAGCGGGCAATGGCCGCCACCACATCCTTGTCTGCAATGGTTTCTTTCAGCATGGCCGCTGACGGTTCCGTGGTCATGCTGATCAGGGGCAGGGTCAGTAAAAGGATCAGGGGCAGTCCCAGAAACAGAAACAGCCACCCCATGAGATCCATCTGCTTCACAGGATCAGTCCTTTATCTCCACCAGGGCCGCGATTTGCGCCGGCATTTGTTCGGTCATTTTCGCATCGGGTATACCGGGGGGCACAATGGGGGGCTGTCCCATCTGTTCCAGTGTTTTGAGGCCAAGTTCCGGAGACAGCAGAAACTGCAAAAATGCAATGGCGGCATCAGGGTTTGGCGCATCCTTGATCATGGTAATACCATAGGTACAGGACTGGCCGGTTTTGGTGATCCAGGTGCCGGGTTTTTTTCCGGTTACTTTGACTTCTGCCTGTTTGTAGAACGTATCATACGTGTAATTGCCCAAATTGATATGGTCGTCCAGGACAATGTATTTAAGTTCATGCTGGCTGGCCACGGAGATGTATTCCCAGGCATAATCCATGTTTCCGGTTTTTAAGAGATTCACCAGTTCCACGGATTTTGGCCGGATATTTTTCTGTGGCCGGTTGGCCAAAATTTTATCATAAAGCCCGTCAATGCCGTAGAATTTTTCCGCCAGCTGCAGCACCATAAGGCTTCTGTAGCCGCAGGGGTCCAGGTTGGGATCGGAATGGCCCCAGACCACATCTTCTTTTAGCAGGATTTCATGCCAGTTGTCCGCTGTTATCTGATCCGCATACCGGCTTTGATCGGTGTAACAAAGTACCAGCTGATTGGTGGCAAACCGCACATTCCAGTCCGCAAACCCGGGGATCAGGTTGTTGTCGATAACTTTGTAGTCGGCGGAAACCATGATGTCCGCAGGTTTACCCACTTCGGAAATCATCCTTGCCATCTTGGTGCTCCCGCCGGCTTCCCGCAGCACATCCACATCCGGATATTTTTTTTCAAACGCCTTTTCAATGGCGGCAAAAGGCACGGTCAGGCTGCCGGCATGAAATACGATCACTTTGCCGGAAGGGCCTGCCATGGCGGCCATGGGAAGGGTGATACCAATAAAAATGAATACAAACAGCAGCATAAGCAGGGATAGCATCTTTTTTTCTTTGTGCTTCATGGTTACTTCTCCTTTGGTTATTATTGGTTATTTCTTGTATTTTATACATAATTATTTAAAAAATATTTTTAAGAAAGCAAATTAGGTACCATGAAATACTATTACGAACATTAGTTTTATAATCCCTTGAATCTTTTGTTGTTTCCGAAAATATACATACAGTTTTTTTTGTCTCAGCTATGCCTAAATAGCAATAATGCAACGGTGTGCTTCACCATGACGGCTGAAATGCACCTGAAAGGAAATAACAGCAAGATGTAAATGTCAGCTGGCTTTCGTTATGTTAATATTGACATATCGAAAAAGCACTGATAAAGTTGGACCCATCATTTTCAATGTATTTTTTTGCAAAAAAGGAATTTCAGTATGGAAGTTGCAATGAAAAAAAAAGAACGAATGGCATTGGAGAAAAATACCACCCGCACCCCGGTGAAATTTGAGGTGTATGGAGATGTGCTGATTGAAAAAATAGTCAGGTCAAACGGCAAGGGAGGGCGGATTTATCTGCCCCCGGACTGGGTGGGAAAAACCATTAAGATCATCAAATAAGCTGGTTTGATAAAACCTGCCAAACCAGAAGGAACAAAAAAAGATGGGAAAACACCGTACCACATTGCAGGACGAGATCATTGCTGAAGTGACAAACGGGGTGAATCAGCTGGATGTAATTCCCGAAGTCCGCATGGTGGCGATATCATTGGGATATACGTTTGTGGAGCTGGAAAACGGCATTATGGGGGTGTGTTTCACGCCCCGGTCAGACAGCAGTTCATGTGCCCATTATCCGGCAGCCGGCACCTTGTCGGGAAAATCGGTTCTTGCGTTGGGCCAATTGATGCGGTCCGGCCATCTGCTGGAAAGAAGTGTGGGGGTGGCGGCAGTCAATGCCCTTTCCCATACCATTATGGCACAACATCCGGAACAGTTCCGGTTTTCAAAAGTTGATTTTCTGGATCTGCTGCCCTTTGAAGCCCTTGGGTCCAACAAAGTTGGCATGGTGGGGTATATTGGTCCGTTTGTCCCGTTTTTGAAAAAAAAGGGAGATGCGCTGGTGGTGGTGGATGACAATCCCGCACTGAAGGCAGGGGTCATGGATGCCGGGTACGCCGTCACCAGGGATGTCAGGGACGTGGTTGATGCAGACATCGTGATCATCACCGGATCCACTGCAGCAGTGGGCGGTTTTGATGCGGTGCTTGATGCAGCGAAAACAGCAAGGTTTATCGGCGTGGTGGGTCCGTCCGCCGGATGGCTCCCCCAGCCTGTTTTTAAACGGGGGGTGCATGCAGTGGCTGCCACGAAAATAACAGATATTGCCGGAGCCCGCCGTACGATTCTGGAAGGCGGCGGTACCCCGCAGTTCATTGATTACGGCCGGAAATATACCCTGATTCCCCGTTGATTCCGATTTTATCAATCCCCAGGCGCTCTCATGCTAAATATAAACATTATGAATTTTGCTATTAGCATAATTGTCATTATATTCTCAATAGATATTGACTGAAATTTAAACTGAAAAGAACTTGAGGATGATCCATGAAAAAGCCTCCCATTGAAAGCATTTTACAAGACCTGGATATTCAACCGGTTAATTACGGCGCCACCACCGGCTCAACCTGGGGCCGGATCCATACCCTGGGAAAAGAACTGGTGTCTTATTCTCCTGTCACCGGCCAGCCAATTGCCAGTGTGGTGCAGGCCCAGGCCCATGATTATGAGAAGGTTGTCAGGCGTACCCATGCCGCCTTTGAAAAATTCCGGATGATGCCCGCCCCCCGGCGGGGAGAGATTGTCCGGGAGATCGGCAATGCCCTGCGGGAGAAAAAGCAGCGCCTGGGCGCCCTGATCAGTCTGGAAACCGGGAAAATCCGGGCCGAAGGAGAAGGTGAGGTCCAGGAGATGATCGACATCGCCGACTTTGCCGTAGGGCTGAGCCGCCAGCTGTATGGGTTGACCATGCACAGTGAAAGACCTTCTCACCGGATGTATGAACAATGGCATCCCTTGGGGATCGTCGGCATCATTACCGCATTTAATTTTCCTGCTGCGGTCTGGTCCTGGAATGCGCTGGTGGCGGCTGTGTGCGGGGATGTTGTTGTGTTCAAACCCAGCTCCAAGACACCGCTTACCGCCATTGCCATCCAGAACATCATCGCCCCGGTGGTGGACAAATATGATATTGACGGGGTGTTCAACCTGGTGATCGGGAACCGGGCCGTTGTGGGGGATACACTGCTCCAGGACAGGCGTATCCCGCTGGTCAGCGCCACCGGCAGCACAGCCATGGGAAAAAAGGTGGCCACCACCGTGGCGGCCCGCCTGGGCAGGTCCCTGCTGGAACTGGGGGGCAACAATGCCATCATTGTTACCGAAGACTGCGACATGAACATGGCGCTGCGGGCCACCCTTTTCGGTGCCGTGGGCACGGCCGGCCAGCGGTGTACCTCCACCCGCCGCATTATCATCCACAACAGTATCAAAGATCGGTTTGTCGAACAGCTGGTAAATGCCTACCGGCAGATCCGGATCGGTGATCCCATGGACCCGGACACCGTGATGGGGCCGTTGATTGATGACACGGCAAAACAAACCATGATGCAGGCCATTGAAGCAGCCAAAGATCAGGGAGCACAGGTTGTTTACGGCGGTACTGCCCTGACAGTGGACGGTCTGGAAAACGGCAGCTTTGTCACCCCGGCCATTGTGGAAGCTGAAAATCACTACCCCATTGTCCAGGAAGAGACCTTTGCCCCGATTCTGTATATCATCGGGTATGACACCTTTGACCAGGCCCTGGCACTGCACAATGATGTACCCCAGGGGCTT
>JAABSB010000144.1 GCA_011390615.1 Desulfotignum sp.
GCATCTGATATCCGGACCGGGCATCTGGCAGAAGCAATTCAATACCGGGGATTTGACAGGAAGACAGACTGATGATCAAAAAAGATATTTTCAACCATGATGTGAAAGAACGGTTCAAGGCAGCAGCCAGAGACCGGATACACAAATTTACCATGGCGGACGGTCACATCAGGGGCGCTGTTGTACATGCCACGCGTATGGTTAATGAAATGCGGGCCAACCATGCGCTGGGCCCTCTGGAAACCCTGGTTCTGGGCCATGCCTATATTGCAGCGGCACTGCTGTGTGCCACCCTCAAGGGAAAAGACCGCATAAGCCTTTCCATCCAGTGCTCCGGACCTGTAAAAGGGCTGGATGTGGAAGCCAATGTATCCGGTGAGGTGCGGGGGTATTTAAAAACACAACGCATTCATGCAGCCGAGCCGGACCGGATCGCCTCTTTGTCTTCATTGTTCGGGGCAGGGTTTCTTACTGTGACAAAATATCTGGAAGATGCCAGGACCCCCTATTCCGGGCAGATTCCCCTGGAGCACGGCAGTATTGCCGAGGATCTGGCCGTATATTTTCTCAAATCAGAGCAGATTCCCACAGGTTTTAAACTCAGCATTTTTTTTGATGAACAACAGGAAGTTGCAGGTGCCGGCGGTATTTTTCTCCAGGCCATGCCCGGCGCGGACCCCGGCCAGGTGGCAGCGGCGGAAAATATTTTGCAGTCACTTGATTCCGCCGGCAGGGCTTTTACATCCGGTGTGTCTCCCCAGACCTTGATCACGAAGAATTTTGCATCCCTGGCCCCGCATTTTCTGGGACAGTCCCGGGTGGAGTTTTTCTGCCGGTGCTCCAGGGACAGGATGCAGGGGTATGTTAAAAGCCTTGCGCCCGGGGACCGGGCGGACATTCTTGAAAATGGGCCTTTCCCCCTTGAGATACGCTGCCATCACTGCAATTCTGTTTACCGGTTCACGAGAAATGATCTCAAAGACATCCTAGATTAAAAAGAAAAATAGGGGAAGTCACGAGGTTTTTCTTGCAAAACAGAACCGTTATATTATACATACCTGTAGTGGCAGTATAGCCATGTAACGGCTGCAATAAAGCTATAAGCAGAAATCTGCAGCAGTATGATCTGCCATAAAAATACAACAACGCGCTAAATTGAGAGGTGCCATCCATGTGCAACCACAGCCATGACCATTCCCATCACCATCACCCTGAAATTGTTCAGATAATGCCGGTATCCACCCCCCTTTTCGCCGTGTATCAGTCGGCACAGCCCCCGGCATTTGCCGTTGAAACGGGAAAATCCAATATCAGCCTGATACCGGTGCTGTTCATGGGGTTGATCCGCCATGGGGAAAAAAGCATGGTGGAAGGATTTTTTGCTTCCGGTGCCATACAGTCGTGCGAAGATATTGACGGGTTCAAGGGATATGCCGCTTCCCTTGAAACTGCGGAAAAGCTATACGCGTAATCCACGCCAAAAATAAGGAGGACCAATGCACAAACTTTTACAGGACAGCCCGGGCGAGAAAATCATGCTCCTGGGAAACGAAGCCATTGCAAGGGGGGCTGTGGAAGCCGGTGTGGCTTTTGCCACCACCTACCCTGGAACCCCTTCATCTGAAATCTCTTTGAACCTTTTCCAGATGTCCCGGGAATCAGACCTCTATTTTGAGTACAGCACCAATGAAAAGGTGGCCCTGGAAGTAGCGGCAGCCGCTGCCAACTCCGGTCTTCGCACCTTTTGCATGATGAAGCATGTGGGGCTCAATGTGGCGGCCGACCCGCTGATGACCCTGGCCTATGTGGGGGTGACCGCCGGCATGGTTATTCTCAGTGCAGATGATCCTGCCATGTTTTCCAGCCAGAATGAACAGGACAACCGGTATTATGCCAAGTTCGGGGGCCTGCCCATGCTGGAACCTTCGTCCGTTGCGGAAGCCAAGGAGATGATCAAGGCGGCTTTCGACCTGTCCGAATCAATGAAACAGCCGGTACTGCTGCGTACCACCACAAGAATCAACCATTCCAATGCATTTGTCACCTTTGGAAAAATTTCTCCCCGCATGACAAAGGGCCGCTTTATCCGTGATCCCCAGCGCTGTGTCACCGTGCCTGCAGTTTCCCGGGGGCTGCATGTCAAGCTGCTGGAAAAACTGAAGAATGCTGCGCAAATGTCTGAGACCTCTGCTTTTAATTTCATCCAGGGGGACGGTCCTTTAGGGATCATTGCCAATGGGGTCAGTTTTCACTATGCCGCTGATGCAGTAAAGGATCTGGGACTCGAAGGCCGGGCGAAAATCCTGCGCATGGGATTTTCCAACCCCATGCCTGAAAAACTGATCAAGGATTTTGTCGCAGGATGTGAAAAGGTGCTGGTGGTGGAAGAGGGAGAACCTTTCATGGAAGAAGCGGTCAAGGCATTTGCCCAGGAACAGGGGATCACCATTCCCATCAAGGGCAAGTCCGAAGACCTGTTTTCCCGGTTGTTTGAATATGACCCGGCCATGGTCAGGGAAAAAATGGCTGCCTTTTTCAATATTGCCTATACCCCCAAGACTGCTGTGGATACCTCGGATGTGCCTGAAATTCCCATGCGGCCCCCGAATCTGTGTTCCGGATGTTCCCACCGGGCCACATTTTATGAGATCAAGCAGGCAGCCAAAGAGATGGATGTGATCTGTCCCACAGACATCGGCTGCTACACCCTGGGATTTTTGCCGCCATTGAGCACTGGTGATTTTGTCATCTGTATGGGGTCATCGGTGAGTTCCGCCTGCGGATTCAGCAAAGCCACGGATCAGAAGGTGGTCTCTTTTATCGGCGATTCCACTTTTTTTCATTCCGGGATCACCGGACTGGTGAATGCCGTGTTCAACAACCACAACTTCACCTTGGTCATCCTGGAGAATGATATCACTGCCATGACAGGGCACCAGCCCCACCCGGGGGTGGATATGGAACTTTTCGGCCTGTCAGGACATGGCCGCATCAATATTGAAAAACTGGTGCGGGCGCTCGGAGTGGAGCATGTGTCGGTGATCAAGCCCTTTAAGGTGAAAAAAAGCATTGATACCATCAAAGAGGCCCTGGCATTTAAAGGGGTGTCCGTAATCATTTCCCAGGAGCCCTGCGCCCTGTATGCCAAAAGCCTGAAAAAGCTTACCCCCAGGCCTTTTGTGGTCTCAAATAAATGTGTGGACCACAGGGACTGCATCACCACCATTGCCTGCCCTTCTTTTTACCTGGACGGTAACAACCGCGTGGCCATTGATCCGGATACCTGTGTGGGCTGTGCTGTCTGCGCCCAGATCTGCCCTGAAAACGCCATCAGGCCCCTGAAAAAATAACTTCAAACACAAGGATTTGCATATATGGAAACAACCAGACTAATCATCGTAGCAGTCGGCGGACAAGGCAATCTTCTGGCATCCAAGGTGCTTGGTGAGGCCGCCTTGATTGCCGGGGTACCGGTGCGCATGAGTGAAATTCACGGCATGGCCCAGCGGGGGGGCGTGGTGGAATCCGCCATTGTTTTCGGCGAAGCTGAAAGTTCCATTATTTCAGACGGCGAGGCCGACATCCTCCTTGGGTTTGAACCCGCTGAAACTTTGCGGGCCATAAAGCGGTGCGGCAAAAACACCCAGGTCATCACCAATACAGCCCCTGTACCGCCCTTTACCGTGTCCGTGGGCATGGGAACCTACCCGGATGTAGAGGAGATCAAAAAACTGATAAAAGCCAAGACCGCCGGACTGGTGGCCATTGATGCCATGGCCCTGGCAAAGGAAGCGGGCAGTCCCATGAGTGTCAATATCGTACTGCTGGGTGCCCTGGTCCAGACCGGGACCCTGGGGTTTGACCGGAAGGTTGTGGAAGAGGCTGTAAAACGCCGGGTCAAGCCGGCCTTTCTGGATGTGAATCTCAAGGCGTTTGACCTGGGATTCACGGCAGCAGCCAATGCCTGATGTTTTTGTGCTCAACGGTCCCAACCTGAACATGCTGGGAAAACGGGAGCCGGGTATTTACGGCTCCCACACCCTGGATAAGATAAACCGGGAAATGACAGCCGCAGCAGAACCTTTGGGACTGTCCCTTTATTTTTTCCAGTCCAATCACGAAGGGGCCCTGGTGGATAAGATCCACCAGATGGTTGACCAGCCCCCTGCCGGGGTGATCATCAACCCGGGGGGATTGACCCATACCAGTGTGGCTCTGAGAGATGCCCTGTTGATGCTGTCCTGCCCCAAGGTGGAGGTGCATCTGTCCAATATCTACCAAAGAGAACCGTTCCGCCACAAATCCCTGCTGTCGGATATCGTGACAGGCCAGATCACCGGGTTTGGGCATTTCGGGTACCACATGGCCCTGTCAGCCCTCCACCACCATCTGTCATCGTGATGCCATGGCCGGCCAGATTCTGATTCTCTGTGCCACCCTGTTGGAAATGGCGGCATTTCTGGACCGGAAACAGACCTGCAAGAAAGGGAGATCTGCAGGTGGTATCCACGTGTTTTCCAGCCCGGATCAATCCTGGGACCTTGTCATATCCGGGCCAGGGGTGTTCAATACAGCCCGGGCCCTTACCGCATGCCTGGAATGGTTTCAACCCGAATGTATCCTTCATACGGGCATTGCCGGAATGTTTGACAGCTTCGGCCTGCACCTGGGGGATGCTGCAGTGGCTGTCACAGATACCTATATTCATACAGGGGTGGATACCTGCCGGTCAAGCACGGGTCAATCAGCTGAGACAGATCCAAAAATTGTGCAAAACCGTCTGGATGACACAGCTTCCAAAATTACCAGGGGCCATTTCAAAAGAGCAGATCCCTTGACCGGTCTGGCACTTCAGTCTTGTGCGTGTGGTTATCAGATGCCGCTGGATCCGCTGCCCTTTGACCTGGTTGCCGGACAGGCAATGACCAGGCAGGGGATTTATACGCTGGACCCGGATCTGGCTGGGTCCAGCAGAGATCTGCTGGACCGGTCCCTGGGGTGCCGGGTGGTCCAGGGACCCTTTGTCACAGTATCATCCATTACCGGTTCTTATGAAAAAGCCGCTGCCCTGTCACAGGCGTTTTCGCCGGTAATGGAATCCATGGAAGGGGCTGCCGCAGCCCATGTGGCTGCTCTGTACCAGGTTCCCATGGTGGAGGTCCGGGCTGCCTCAAACCGGGTTGGGGAAAGGGACAAAACCCGGTGGGACATACAAACGGCCGTGCAGACCGTGGCGGATATCTGTGAAATAATTCTTGGGAAAAGCACCTGACCATGATATCTGTATCATCTGAACAAATCATGCAGTATGTGGATGCCCATTGTCATCTGCATGATCACCGGATTATAGGGGATGTCCCCGGTATTGTGCAGCGGGCCGCAGCTGCAGGGGTGACCCATATGGTGACCTGCGCCACAATGGAGGAGAATTTTGGGGCCACTGCAGCACTGGTCCGTCAATACCCAGCCATTGTCCCCTGTTACGGGATCCATCCCTGGTTCCTGGATTCTCTGTCACCCGGCTGGCAGCAGGTGCTGGGAGACAGGGTGGCAGCCGAAATCTGCGGCATTGGGGAAACCGGGCTGGATTTCATGGACAAGCAGGCAAACCGGGAGCGTCAGCTGAAGGTGTTCTTTTTTCACCTGGCCCTGGCCCAGGACCTGGAAAGGCCCATCAACATACACATCCGGAAGGCCTGGGACCCGTTTGTCCGGCTGCTGAAAAAAACAGGTCCCTTGAAAACCCCGGGCCTGGTGCACTCCTTTTCCGGATCAGCAGATATGGTGAAACTGCTGATCCGGTACAACCTGTACATCTCTTTTTCCGGGTCCGTGACCAGGCCCGGGGCGAAAAAAGTGGTGAAAGCCCTGAACGCGGTGCCCGGGGACCGTATACTGCTGGAAACCGATACCCCGGATATCTATCCTAGTGTACCGGACCCGGACCCCCATGGCCTCAATGAACCCAAAAATCTGCCGGCCATCGCACAGATCGCTGCGGCACGGGCCGGTGTGCCGGTTCCGGATTTTGTCTGCCGGGCCTATGCCAATGCCCGAAAGATATTTGCCCTGCTCATCCCGGCAGCGATGCACGGGCTGCAGCATTGAATATGTGGCATGGTGTGAAATGAAAATCAAACAAATAACCCAGTTTGATAGAACCGTCCGCCTGATGGGCAAAGATGCTGTGGCAAAACTGGGCCAGGCCAGGATTGCGGTGTTCGGTTTGGGGGCGGTAGGGTCCTATGCAGCGGAGGCCCTGGCAAGATCCGGGGTGGGGCACCTGCGCCTGGTGGATTTTGACCGGGTGGATATCTCCA
>JAABSB010000145.1 GCA_011390615.1 Desulfotignum sp.
GAGCACATCATGGACATGGCGTTCTGCCGCGAGAAGGGGCAGCCCTGTTTCGGCAGCCAGGGCCCGGGTCAGGTTGGAGTGGCAGCAGTGATGGTAGTCTGTGCCGCCCAAAAGCCGTCCGGTATAAGGGTCACACCGCGTGCCGATGACATCGTGCACCCCGCCGCCGTATGCATCAAATCCGTACCAGTCCAGGGTATCATATGTGATGGTGGCCATGGGGCGCAGATAGGGAAATCCACTCCACAAACGGTCTCCCACCCCCAGGTGGGTGCCGTGCAAAGCCCGGGTCTTGCCACTGTAAAATTTTTCTGAAAGATCCTGCCGTGCCCATAGATTCAGATCTCCCACCTGGGGGCCTTCCACACTGACAATCCTGAAAAAACTTCCGGCAGGCACGCTAAAGGCTGCTGCATCCCGGGGCGCAACAATGCGCTGTCCCGTTATTTTCATGGTTTTGCGGGCAGCTGCATAGACAGCCATGTCCGGCAGCGGCAGGGTATCAACCGGGTAGCAGATAACCGGTTTTGCAGCCTTTCGGGCGGCCGCATCCTCCGGGGGGGTGTTTTGACCGGCTGGTTTCATGGTTTTTTTCCTGTCATTTTTTCATGGAACCGCTGGACATGGTCCGTGATAACAGCGGCTGCAGTCCGACCGTCTCCAGCCTTCATGGCGGCAATGATTTTTTCAAAATCGTTGAGGTTTTCCAGGGTCCGTTCATGGTTCATGGGCAGATAATCCTGATAATAGCGGTGGATATTTTCATGGATGCTTTTCTGGACAAACTGGAATACCGGATTCCGGGTCATGGTTCCGATAAAGGTGTGCATGGCTTCATCAGTTTTTAAAAAAGTTTCCCAATCTTGTTTTTCAAAACAGTGTCTGGCCTTTGTAAATAACCGTTCCATCTCCTGGATGTCATCAGAGGTGGCCCGTTCTGTTGCCAGCTCCACGAGACTGCCCTCGATTTTGATGCGGAACTCAGACAAATGCCCGAGGGACACCTCTCCGGAGCGGATGAGCAATGCCAGAGATTCCATGATAGGATCTGTATCAATGCGCTTGACAATGGCACCGCCGGTAACCCCCAGTTTGATCTCGATGAGCCCTTTCTGTTCAAGCACCCGCAGGGCCTCCCTGAGGGTTCCCCGGCTGGTGTTGAACATCTCCTTGAGTTCCCGTTCCGCCGGCAGCCGGGTGCCGGGTGCCAGTTTTTTGGTTACAATAGCATCCTGTATTTGTTCCACCACATCCTGGAAAACCCTGTTTTGTTTGGCACGTTTGAACATAAAAAAATCCTGCTGTGTTACTTGCATTGTTCCATGCGGAAAAAAATCTTTTATGGATTCAAATGTGTTAAACCATCCCGGCCCTCATCTGTCAACCGGGAAGTGACCTTCCGGGGCAGGGGGGCCTTAGGTTTGTGCCCCGGAATACATCTTCGGCCCTCCGGCTGTCGGCGGGAATCACAACTTGCGGTTTCATGGAGCGGTTCTGAATTGACAGGGTGTGTCTGCCTTTCTGGCTGCAGCCGCTTGAGCTATTTGGCGGGGTATGGTATTTTTCATTGAAAAAAAATTAGGGCTTGCAATTTTTTTTTCAATGGTTTAACCATTTATTTTGATGCTATACAGAAAACATGAGGAATTACCATGATAAACAAACTCATCAGCAACATACTTCCCTATATGCCCCAGAAACTGGTCTGGCCTTTTTCCAAAAGCTATATCGCCGGAGAAACAACCCAGTCCGCCATTGACGCGTCCCTGGCCCTCAATCGCAAAAATTCTCTGGTCACCCTGGACATCCTCGGAGAGTTCATTGAAAACATGGACCAGGCAAAGGAAAACCGCGACCAGTACATTGCCCTTATCAAGACTGTAGAAGAAACAGAGGTTACTGGAAATTACTCCATCAAGCCGACCATGTTCGGCCTGCTGCTGGAAAAGGAAACCTGTTTTGCATACATGCGCGACATTGTGGCAACCGCTGCCGGTTATGACAATTTTGTCCGTATTGACATGGAAAACTCGCCCACGGTGGATGATACCATCGATATTTTCAGGCGCATAAAGGCGGAATATCCCCGGAATGTCGGGTTGGTTCTCCAGGCATACCTGAAGCGGACCCGGTCGGATATTGAGGCCCTGCTGGATCTGAAATCAGATGAGGCAGACCTGAACCTGAGGCTGTGCAAGGGCATCTATGTGGAATCCCCTGCTATCGCATATAAGGATTATCATGAAATCAATGCCCACTATCTGGAAGACCTGGAATTCATGTTCCAGAACCGGATCTACCCGGGTATCGCTACCCATGACAAACCCCTGATACAGGGCGCGCTGGATTTGATCCAAACCTATGAGGTCCCCAAAGACAGGTATGAGTTCCAGATGCTTTACGGCGTAACCCCCAAACAGCGTCAGGAACTGGTGGATGCCGGCCACAGACTTCGTGTCTATGTCCCCTTCGGAAAGCATTGGTTCGGCTATTCCACCCGCCGGCTCAAAGAAAATCCAGCCATGGTCAAGCACATTGTGAAAGCCTTGTTTGCCAAAGGATAATTCTGTCAATGAAACACATGTTTATCAACAAGGATTCACATATCACGGAAGCAGCTGTCGAAAAGATGCTGATGGAACGGAAAAGCATGAAAGAACGGCTGCTGCAGCAAGGATAATGACCGGGCGAGAGATCAATTGCTGGTTACCGGAACCAGTCCAGTATCTGAATTTGTTGATGATTTAATGATTGATTGAAGGGGCCGGATAACCGGTGCTGTCATAATGTTGGATCAGTCGGATGTCCGCAATTTGGTCTCTTTTCAGTCTCTTGGGGAAATACAATTATCGGAAATAAAAAAATTTGTATTTCCGAGAATCATCAAACAAAAGATGCCGGTATCCCTTGCGGGTAAAGGGATTCAGCGGAAAGAAACAATAAGACCGCCCCGACATTTCTATGCAGTTTGACGAGACATTTCCTGATAAGAGAATTCCCAAATCCCGGCATTGTCTTTTGCATGTTCCACTGTCATGTTGACTATGTTTCCGTTTGCATCGATGTCAATAAGGATATTCTCACTGATTTCTTTTGTTTCGTGGACTGCCTTGTCTGTGAATTCTATGTGAGCGGTATCTGTATCGGAAAAATATTTCACTCTCATGTTTCATTCCTCCCTGTAGGATCTATCTAAAAATGCATTATGCACCGTTTCACCGTCTTCAAGCAAGATAACTCTCAAATATTTTCCGATTTCATCTATTTTGCCCCACAATCTGATCCGTCCATCAGATTGTGTTTCAACTTTTACAGGTTTTTCGATAACGGCCTTAATCCAATTTTCTTTAATCTGAGCACGATCCGGTCGTTTCCTCGTATATTCAAAATATTGCGTGGTTTTCATTTATCAAAATCCAATCAGAATATCGGTGCCACAGAAAAAATGCTGCTCAATCATATGTGCCTATCATGAATTAATCAAAATTTCAATAATGCTGGGGCTTCTGCGATTTTCACAACGGACCCTGGTAAATCCCATGTGAAGATCACCGCAATCCAGATACTTATAGATCACAGTCATGACATATGTCCGCCAAAATCCATACCGGGACGCGTACATGTCATCCCAGGTCCGTTCCAGATCCTCAAAGTGATTTTCAACACATTTGTAATATGCACTTGCCTTGGGATTACGGGGCTGGTAAACATCAAAATTATGTGTTGCTGTTTGGGCCATTGGTAAACCGGTAATGGTAACAGGGTTATACAGGAGCACTCGGAAGTAGATCAGAAGATTAACGCAGGACAAAAACGATTGTTGGAATATACAACACATGTTGAAACAAATAAACGATTCGGTTGCAAAACCGGAATATTCGCTAACAAAAACATGCTGCCGGACAAGCCGCAGATGTTGTTGTTGGCCATAGTGAGACTATGAATACGGGCTCTGTCAAGTTTTCGGCAAAGACCTCAGGGTTAGTGATTGAAGAAGTTTCTACCGAATCTGATCATCCCAGAGTCAGTACCTAAAAGCCGTTGTCTTGCCTTTGCATAGGTCCCGAACCAGGCTGATCAGCGGACGTAAAAACCGCATGGCTGATGAAAAAATTGAAACAACCAAAGAGGAAAGAAGCGGCAAATAAATGGATATTCTTGAAAAAATACGCAGACACGGGCTGCTGCTGGACGGCGCCATGGGATCTATCCTGATCAATCATGGACTGGCGGGAAATGAAGCGGCGGAATCCTGGAACATCCGGCATCCGGAGATCATCCGGCAGATTCATGCCGATTATATTGCTGCCGGGGCAGACGTGGTCACGGCAAACACCTACGGGGCGTCGCTGTACAAGCTGGAGAAAATGGGGGCCGCACAGGACTATGAACGCATCAACAGACAGGGTATCCGCCTGGCAAAGGCAGCCTGCGGCCCGGACCAGTATGTGGCCGGTGACATGGGTGCCATGGGGGACATGCTGGCACCGGCCGGTCCGGTTTCCTTCGAGAATATGAAGGATAATTTTGCCCGCCAGGCACAGATATTGGCGGAAGAAGGGGTGGATCTGTTTCTTGTGGAAACCGTTTTTGATCTCACTGCCGGCATGTGTGCTGTCCAGGCCATCCAGTCGGTTTCAGTAAAACCGGTATTCTGTTCATTGACTTTCAAAGAAACCCGGAAAGGGTTTTTTACCATATTTGGAAACACGCCGGAGCACAGCATGAAAACCCTTGCAGACAAAGGGGTGGCTGCGGTGGGGGCCAATTGTTCTCTGGGCAGCACCGACATGGTCCGGCTGGCGGCCCAGATCCGCAAATGTGTCGATATCCCGGTGATTATCCAGCCCAATGCCGGGATGCCGGAACCCGCAGCCGGCAACCAGGTGTTTTACCCGGAAACCGATGCCCTGTTTGCCGGCAACATGCAGAAAATACGGGAACTGGGGGTTGAAATCATTGGCGGGTGCTGCGGCACCACACCGGAAACCATCAGGCAGATGCACCAGCGCATATCCGGGAATAAAAAACAGGGCGGCTCTCCAGGCTGATGACCTGGAGCAGGGATCACTATCTGGTTTTCCGGTGCGGTCCGGGCCTGCGCTTTTTATCCGGCCGGGTGCGGGCGGTGACAATATCTTTTTGCCGCTGTTTTTCCACAGGATTTTTTTCCACAAACACAGGTTGCCGGGTGAAAGGGTCCTGGCCGGTATAATACATGAGTGTGGAAAAGGTGGATGGGGTAGGGGTGAAAATCTGGACCTGCTCGGGATGGGTTTTGAGGTTTTCACTGATGAACCGTTTCAGGGACGTCATATCTTTCTGGGTGCATCCGGGGTGGGCTGCCATGAAATAATAGGTTAAAAACTGGGGTTTGCCGCATGCAGCAGATATGTTGTCAAAGGCTGACTTGAAGGCAAGCAGATCGTTAATGGTCTGTTTGCCCATATGGTGAAGCACCTTTTTTTCACTGTGTTCCGGCGCCACCTTCAGCTGGCCGGACACATGGTCTGTCACCAGTTTTTTCAAGAACGCGCTGCCGTGTTTTTTGTCCTGCATGATCAGGTCATACCGGATCCCGGAGTTGACAAACACCTTTTTGATGCCGGGCAGGGCGGTGAGTTTTTCCAGCAGATCCAGGTACCGGGAATGGTCGGGCTGCAGGGTTTTGCAGATTTCAGGAAACAGGCAGGCTTTGTCCTGGCAGGCCCCGTGTGATAATTTTTTTGGGCACTCATACCCGTACATGTTGGCGGTGGGGCCCCCCAGATCCATTATGTTTCCTTTAAAATCCGGATGGGCGGTGAACTGCCGGGCCTGCCGGAGAATGGATGCCGTGCTCCGGCACTGGACGGTCCGGCCCTGGTGCACCGTGATGGCGCAAAACCGGCATTCGCCGTAACACCCGTAATGTGTGGGGATGGCAAACCGGATGGTATCCAGGGCCCGCACCGGTCCCATGGCCCGGTAAAAAGGGTGCACATCATGTTCATACGCCAGGTCATGGATCTCATCCATCTGTGCGGTGGTGGACACCGGTACCGGCGGATTCAGGACCAGGTACCGGTCCTGGTGGGCCTGGCACAGTTGTTGTCCGGTGACAGGATCGGTATTGCGGTAAAAGGTGGTGAACGCATCGATATATGCCCGCCTGTTTTTGGCAACTGTTTCAAAGGAGGGCAGTTCTTTCCCTGTTTTTGTTTTGGCAATATAGGCG
>JAABSB010000146.1 GCA_011390615.1 Desulfotignum sp.
GATTATGAGTATCGGGGAGCATTTTTCTGTGATCTGCCTTGACTGCATAACCGAAGCAGACCAGCGCAACCGGGTCAGGACATCGCTGGCACGCTCCTTTGATGTCATTGACATCTCCATGGATCAGATGGAGCATCATTTCTGCGGCAATATTCTCCAGGTGAATGCCGCCAACGGAATTCCGTTCATCGTGATGTCCAGGCGGGCCTTCACAGGCTTTACCCCGGAACAGATCCGGCGCCTGGAACAGTACGGAACAATTTTGCCCGTAGCCCTGGAGACTATAGAGTCTGTGGGCGGGGGAAGCGCCCGCTGCATGATGGCGGAAATTTTTTCAGAAAAAAAAGGTAAGCAAAAGGGATAATAATGGCGGTACATGTTCATATGCATCTGGTGCACCGGCAGCACACCGACGGAAAAAAGATCGTTGAGGTCCAGGGAGATACCGTGGGCCGGGCGCTGGCAGATCTGGTCCGGCAGTACCCGGGCATGGAAAAGGAACTGTTCGATAACAAAGGGCAGCTGCACGGCCATATTGAAATCTATCTGAACGCGGAAAGCGCGTTCCCCGGCGAACTGGAAAAACCGGTGCAGCCCGGGGATGATATCCAGATCGTTACCTTTCTGGCTGGGGGGTGATCCCGGCTACATGCCCAGCAGATTCCCCAGCCGCAGCATTGGCCAGGTGTGAACTGCACCGCCTCTGGGGGTTGTCCGCACTTTGGCGGCAATTTCCATAAAATCATCCTTGCGCCACATGGCACCGATGAGCAATCCTAAGCCGTCGGCAAAGGTGCCAATGGCCTGACCCCCCACGATCTGGTTATTCAGCAGCATCACCCGCAGGTAATTGTTCTTGTCTTCTCTTTCAATGACCCGTTTGTCTCCCAGGATACAGTCGGTGGCCCGCTGGGTTTTGCCGAAAGTGGCGGCATGGGTGGAAAAGAAATGGGCCCGGGCAAAGGCATATGCGCCAAGGTACCGTGTTTTCTCTCCAACTATGTGCCTGGCAGCTACCTGGGCCTGTTCAATGGCATTGTGCTTGAGCTGGAACATGGCGGTTTCACCGGTGCATGCGTCAATGGTTTCCACACAGTCGCCGCAGGCATAGATGTCAGGTACACTTGTCTGCATCTGCCGGTTGACCTGGATGCCCCTGCCGGTGTCGATGCCGGCAGTCCGGGCCAGGGCAGTGCCCGGCACCACGCCGGTGGCCACCACCACGGTGTCGCAGGCAATGGTGCGCAGGTTTGTGACCACGGCCGAAACTTCCCCTGTGCCCTTGATTTCCAGCACCTTTTCCCCGGTGAATACATGGATCCCGTATCCTTTCAACGCGGTTTCCAGACGTCTGGCCGTGGGTTCGTCAAACAGGGATGGCAGAATCCAGTCCATTAGCTCGACAACATGGACTGCATACCCTTTGCGTTTCAATGCTTCAGCCGCTTCAATGCCGATGGCACCCGATCCGATGACCACGGCACTGCTGCCGTTGTGGGCTGCCAGTTTTTCGGTTTCTGCCAGCTGCTTGCAGGAAAAAACGCCGGGGTTGTCAATGCCGGGGATGGGGGGGATAAACAGGTCTCCCCCATGGGCCAGCACCAGTTTGTCGTAACTGATCTGCCCGCCCCCATGGGTGGTAACGGTTTTGGCTTCCGGGTCAATGGATACCACCCGGCTGTCATACACCAGGTCAATGTTGTGGGTGGTGTAATCTTCCGGGGTTTTCCGGAAAACGTCTGTTCTGCCGCACTCACCCCCGAGAAAATAGGGCAGAGAGCAGGGATCGTATTCCGGGACGGTTTCAGCAGAAAGGATGGTGATGTGGGCGTCTCTGTCTTTTTTGCGGACATCGAACGCCACCTGGTTGCCGGCAATGCCGTTTCCGATGATGACAAGTTTCATGGGATCTTTGCCTTATCTTATGGTTAATCAGGATTAATACCGGGGAGAGCCGGCCAGGGTCCGGGCGGCGGCGCGCCGTGCCGCAGGTTTTGATGCTGCGCCGTCGGTGCACAGGGTCAACGCCCTTTCCTGCCGGCAGGCTGCCACGCACCAGGGTTCGGTTTCATCCGCACACAGGTCGCAGGTCATGGTCTGGCCGGTGGCGGGATTGATGCGCGGGCTGCCCACCGGGCAGATGTACACACAGGCCCGGCAACCGATGCAGACATCTGTATCTGTGACCACAGAGCCGCTGGCCTGCCGGATCCGTGCATTCATGGGGCACACCTTGATGCAGGGCGCTGTTTCACAGGCCAGGCAGATCACCGGCACATCCAGATCCTGTGCTGCAAACCCGATCACGTCCACGCAGGAAAAATCCGGGTCGATGCGGTTGTGGTGCTTCATGGCACAGGCAATCATGCACCGCCGGCACCCGGTGCATTTTTCCGGATCAATGGATAAATGGTCTCTCCGCAGTTTCATATGCTGTCCCTTTCTGGTTCCAGGTTGTCTGAATCGTTCAACATGGAGAACAAATTACTGATAAAATATTTTTATCCTGAAACATTGAATATGTCAAACTAAAAAATAACTATCCAAATATATAAGGATAATTATAATAAAAAAATCGTTGACTTTTCATTATTCTCTGGTATAAAAATTCATTATAATGAACTGAAACACTATGTATCGGTTTTAAGGGTCTGGTTAAAATTTTCCCCAACCATTTGTCAAGGAGTATACCATGGCTGAACAACAAAAGGTTTCTTCCTCTGAATCGCTTCGCAGCACCCGCACCTTCGGCAAGGTGAGGTGCCACAACCCCAGCTGCATGGGGCGGCTGTCCCCGTCTCCGGGCAGCAAAGAGATCTCATGCCCCACCTGCGGCATGACCTACCGCCTGTTCTGGGTAACACCGGAACTGCCAAGAATCCGAGGGCCTGTCTGGGATGTCAATCGTAAACTGGCCCAGGATACCCTGGCGAAAAAAACCGGAGCGCCTGACGGCGATTCCCAATAGATCAAGGAGGGAACAACACATGGCATTGGACCGCAAAATAGCCTATATCAATTTGTCTACCAGGGAAGTAGAAATCAAGCCCATTCCTCTGGAAATGCGAAAAAAATTCATCGGCGGCCGGGGCATGGATGCCTATCTGCTTTACAACCATGCACCTGAAGGGTGTGACCCCCTGGGGCCGGAAAATCCGTTGATTGTCAGCGGCGGCCTGCTCACCGCCACCTGTGCATCTGCCACAGCCCGCACCCATGTCATGGCCAAATCGCCGTTGACAGGCCTTCTGGGCTCCTGCAACATGGGGGGATTCTTTGCCCCAGAACTGGCCTGGGCCGGATTCCACCACCTGGTGATCACGGGAAAAGCAGACAAACCGGTGTATCTGTGGATTCACAATGGAGACATAGAAATCAGGGATGCAGAATATCTGTGGGGAAAAAACAGCACCGACACCCAGTGGGCCATCCGGAACGAACTGGATGACCAGGAGGTCAAAAGCATGGTCATCGGCCAGGCCGGTGAAAACCTGGTGACCTATGCCTGTGTCATGACCGGTATCAAGAATGCCGGGGGCCGCACAGGCATGGGATGTGTCATGGGATCCAAAAACCTCAAGGCCGTGGCAGTGCGCGGCACCATGGATGTGAAGATCGCCCATCCCAAGGATGCCCTGGAGCACAACAAGAAATTCATAGACCAGATCACCAGCGCCAAAGTCAACCAGATACAGGGCGCCTTGGGCACCCCGTTCATCTGGGGTGCCACCAACTGCTGGGGCGGGGTGCGCACCAGAAATTTCCAGTACAACCAGATGGAATATGCCGATGAAATAGAGCCGGAAGCCATTGACGACATTGCCACCGAAACCATGGGACCCCACCATATGACCGGGTGTTTTGGATGCCAGGTGCACTGCCGGGCCCAGTACAAGATCCAGTCCGGGCTGTATGCGGGAAAATATGATGAAGGCCCGGAATACACCTCTTTGGGGGCATTTGGTGCGGAACCGGACTGCAAGAGCGCGGAAACTGTGCTCACGGGCAACCACCTGGTGAACCAGTACGGTGTGGACAACCTGGAGATCGGGAGCATGATCGCCTGGGCCATGGAACTGTATGAGCTGGGTATTCTCACCCAGAAAGAAACCGAAGGTATTGACCTGCGGTTCGGCAATGACGAGGCGTTGCTCCAGATGGTGCACAACATCTGCACCCGCACAGGCTGGCTGGGCAATGTCCTTGCGGACGGCGGGATCCCGGCTGCTGAAAAGATCGGCAAAAATTCCTTTGACTACCTGATCCAGGTCAAGGGCATGAACAACCTGCACTCGGATGAGCGGGCCACCCCGGGCCTGGCCCTGAACATCGCCACCGCCTCCCGGGGTTCAGACCACCTGCGGTCCCGGCCGGCCATTGACCTGTACCACCTGCCCGAACCTGTGCTGCGCAAGATCTACGGGTCTCCGGTTCCCTATGATGGACCATTGTCTTCCGAGCACACCGAATATATCGGCAAACCCTGGCAGGTGTTCTGGCAGGAAAATGTGTATATGGCTGTGGACTGTCTGGGTATCTGCAAATACCACACCGTGTTTCTGGGTGCCACCCTGCCCAATTTCGAGGACTGGCCCGAGGTGATCTACTACAATACCGGACTGGAATTTACGCCAAAGGAGATCTGGGATGCAGCAGAACGGTGCAACAACCTGGAGCGGCTGTTCAACCTCAGAGAAGGGCTGACCCGCAATGATCCCAAAAAAGGCGACACCCTGAACCACCGGTATTTTGACGAACCCTGCCGCAGGGGGGCCCCGGATGTAATCGGCAAAAAGATAGACAGAGACAAGTTCAATGTGATGATTGATGAGTTCTATGACCATCACGGCTGGGACAAAGAAGGTGTGCCGACATCTGAAACCTTGCAGCGACTGGGTCTGGAAAATGAACCCACCCGTTTGCTCTAGAGATATACGAGGAGATAACAATGGAAAAATTTCTGACAGTTGATGCGGATAAATGCACGGGTTGCCGCCTGTGCGAACAGGTATGTTCAGTGATGCACGAAGGGGTGTCAAACCCGGCCAAAAGCAGAATCCAGGTGGTGAAATGGGAACAGGAAGGGGTGTATATCCCGGTGATCTGCAAGCAGTGTGAAGATGCGCCCTGCATGAATGTGTGCCCGGTACGGGCCATTTCCAGGGATCCGGATTTCGGTTTTTTAAAAGTGGACCAGGAGGTGTGCATCGGGTGCCGGTCATGTGTGGGTATCTGCCCCTTTGGCGCCATGGGGTACAACCCCACCACCCGCCAGGTGTTCAAGTGTGACCTGTGCGGCGGAGACCCCCAGTGTGTGCGGTTCTGTGAAGTCAATGCCGTGGAGTTTGTGCCTGTGGACCGTGTCAGCGCCCAGAAGAAACGCCGGGGCGCAGCCAGGCAGTCAGCTGCTGAAAGACAGGCAACGGCCCTGGGATAAAGCGCTGCATCAATTAACCACTTTAACCAGATAAAATATAATCAAGGCCTGGCTTCCAACGCCAGGCCTTGATTTTTTTATCACATTGGCAGATAGCCATATCCTGGCCATTGTGCCCAAGGTCCAGTTCCAACGTAATCGCATATAAAGGTCATCATAAGATAACATTGAACCGGTCGGCATGTATGCCGCCCCCGGTGGTGCCTTCCTGCCGGCCTGAGATCCTTGGGGGCTCTGACAGTCCTGCAGGAAGGCACCACCGGGGGCTCACGCCTTGCAAAAAACCGCCAGCTTTATTTCCTCGGCTGTCATCGAACTTTGTCAACGGCTAGTGGGGGGCGGTGCTGGTTGCTCGAATCCCATTCTGGCACGGTTGTTACAGGGTGTGGGCATGCGCAGCGTTAAGAACGGCAAACTGTGTGAGGACATACCTGCCCGCAGTTTTTGCCGTTTAGCGCAGCATGCCCTACACCCTGTCAACCGGGACAGACGGGTGAGGGCAACCAGCACCGCCCCTCACGGGTCGAAGCCAAAGAGTACAAGCGGACCACAGAACATGTGCATCGGATTGTTTCAGGACCAGGGAAGGATTGCAAATACCGGTTTGAATACCATTAATCAGGCATCTTTGGCAGTTCTTGAAGACCGGATGGATGAATCGCTT
>JAABSB010000147.1 GCA_011390615.1 Desulfotignum sp.
GCAAGACCACCCTGGCCGCCATCGCATCCGGGGCGGCTGCACCGGACCAGGGCCGGCGCATATTCCAGGATCGGGACATGGATGCATGGATGAAAACCGATTTTGGCTCCCTGGCACGGAAAATCGGGATGATTTATCAGAACCCGGCGGAGTCGGTGAGCCACAGGTTTACGGTTTTCGACATTGTGGCCGAGCCCCTGCGCATCCAGAAACAGGAGGTCGACCCTGAAAAAATGCGCACCAGGGTTCTGGCAGCTCTGGCAGATGTCCGGCTTTCCACAGCACCGGAATTTTTAAAAAGATATCCCCATGAACTGAACATGGGGGCAATTCAGCGGGTCTGCATTGCCCGGGCCCTGGTGCATGGGCCTGATCTGCTCATTGCCGATGAACCCACATCCTCTCTGGATCCCAGTGTCCAGGCCAAGGTGCTGAAAATGCTGCTGGGGCTGCAGATTGAAAAGGGGCTGACCATGCTCTTTGTCACCCATGATATCGGCCTTGCCCGGAAGGTGTCTGACCGCATCGGTGTGATGGCCAACGGCACCATCATTGAAACAGGTCCGGCCGCCACGATTATCAACCACCCGGAACAGGCCTGCACAAAAATGCTCATCAACAGTGCCAGGGGACTGGACACCAGGTCCGCGGCATCCAGTCCAGATTTTGAAAAGGAAAACATATGTCGGTCTTAGCATCTTCACCGGTTTTCAGTGATATTGACGCAGCCGGTTTTGCTGCAGAATTTTTCGGGATTTCAGGCAGTGTGACCCCCCTGCCTGGTGAGCGGGATCAGAATTTTCTGGTGACCACTAAAAGCGGCAGATCCTATGTATTGAAAATTGCCAATGCTGCAGAAGACAGATCCATCCTGGAAGCCCAGCACCAGGCCATGGATTTTTTAGGACAGCACCTGTCTTTTTGTCCAGAAACCATGCCTGCCCGAAGCAATGACTATCTGGTGCCGGTAAGTTCCGAAATGACCGGCACCCACCTGGTGCGCCTGGTATCCTATATTCAGGGGACTCCCATGGGACTGGTCAAACGCAGATCACCTGCACTGTTTATGGACCTGGGCCGCAGCCTGGCCCGCATGGACAAGGCCTTGGCCGGTTTCTCCCATCCTGCTTTGCACAGAGATTTCCACTGGGACCTGGCCAATGCATCCGGGGTGGTAAACCAGTATATATTCCATGTGACAGACACACAATTGCGCGATCTGATACAACAGTGCACTTGTGAATTTGAAAACACCACGCTTCCACGGCTGCAGACCCTGCGGAAAAGTGTGATCCACAATGATGCAAATGATTACAATGTGCTGGCTGGCGGCGGTAGCGACCTGTATTCCCGGAACCAGTCCGTGACAGGCATTATCGATTTCGGGGATATGGTATACAGCCATACGGTGTGTGATCCTGCCATTGCAGCAGCCTATGCTGTGCTGGATATGCCCGATCCCCTGCAGACGGCAGCCCGGGTTGTCAAAGGGTATCATGGGATATATCCCCTGGAAGAAACCGAGATATCCGTGCTGTTCAGCCTGATCTGCATGCGGCTGTGCGTGAGTGCCTGCCTGGCCGCCTTTCAGCAGAAACAGCGGCCGGATGATCCATATCTGCGGATCAGCCAGGCACCCATCAAAAAAGCCCTGCCCAAACTGACATCTGTTGATACGCAATTTGCAACAGGGGTTTTCAGATCTGCCTGCGGCCTGGATGCATTTCCAGGAAGCCTGCAGGTGCAGGCATGGCTGTCCGAAAATCGGCATTTGTGTTTTCCTGTTATGGGAGAGCCGTTTACGCAAGAGACCTGCACGGTGCTGGATCTTGGCGTGGACAGCCCGCTTGTGTCAGGGGATCCCACAGCGCCGGCACCAGATGATTTTGCCCGGCACCTGTCCGCCCGGCTCAAACAGGCAGGTGCAAGATACGGTATCGGCCGGTACAAAGAAACCCGGCTGGGCCAGTCATCATTTTTAGAACCGTATCCTGTGCCTGAAAAAGGGGTTACCCCGACTGTTCATCTGTGTGTGGAAGTGGTTGCCCCGCAGGATGCCACTGTTTATGCCCCCTTTGCCGGCAGAGTCCACAGTGTGACAAAAATAAGGGCAGCAGAAGACCTGGGCCCTGCCCTTGTTTTGGCGCATAATCCTGCCCAGGGCATTGCCTTTTATACCATTTTCAGGGGGATCAGCAGCAGGGCCACTGCCTGCCTGTCATTGGGACAAAAAATTGAAAAAGGGCAGGCATTTGCCGCCATTTCTTCCAAAACTGAGAACGGCGGGTGGCCCTCCCATGTGAGAATGCAGCTGGTGACCCGCCTTATGGATTATGGCAGTGATTTTCCCTCTGCCTGCACCCAGGATCAGACAGCTGTGTGGACACAGATCTGCCTGGATCCCAACCTTGTTTTACAGATCCCGGACAGCTGCTTTCCCAAACCCAGACCAAACAAACAGGAAACCCTTGCTGCCCGGCGCCGCTGCATCAGCGATAATTTGAGCATCGGATACCATGATCCTGTGAAAATTGTCCGGGGGTGGCAGCAGTACCTGTTCGATGACACCGGCCGTCAGTTTCTGGATGCATACAACAATGTTCCCCATGTGGGCCATTGCCATCCGGTAGTCATACAGGCCGGGGTAAAACAGATGAAATGCCTGAATACCAACACCCGGTATCTGCATGATGCCATCACTGCCTATGCAGACAAGCTGTCAGCCACCATGCCTGATCCCCTGGCGGTATGTTTCTTTTTGAACTCAGCCAGTGAAGCCAATGAACTGGCTGTGCGCCTGGCAAAAGCCCATACCGGGCAAAAGGATTTTATTGTTCTGGAAGGGGCTTATCACGGCAACACCAACACCCTGATTGATATGAGTCCCTATAAGCACGGCGGTCCGGGCGGAGAAGGGCCTCCGGACTGGGTGCATACCGCGCCGGTGGCTGATGTGTACCGGGGTCCTTACAAAAAAGATGATCCTCTGGCAGGGAAAAAATATGCAGACCAGGTCCAGAAAATTATCCTGAAACTGGCAGCAGACAACAAAAAACCAGCTGGATTCATTGCAGAATCCTATCCCAGTGTTGGGGGACAGATAATTTTTCCCCCGGCATATCTTGCCCAGGTGTATGCGCATGTGCGGGCAGCCGGCGGGGTCTGTATCGCAGATGAGGTCCAGACCGGATACGGCCGGATCGGCACCCATTTTTATGCGTTCCTGGCCCAGAATGTTGTGCCTGATATCGTGATTCTGGGAAAACCCATCGGCAACGGCCACCCCATCGGCGCCCTTATTACCACAAAAGAGATCGCACAGTCATTTGTTACAGGCATGGAATTTTTCAGTACATTTGGCGGCAATACGGTTTCCTGTGCCACCGGCCTGAAAGTGCTGGAGATAACCCTGGCCGAAAATTTACAGGAAAACGCCCAGAAGGTGGGAACCCATCTGCTGGCGCGGCTGCGTTCTTTGAAAAAAAGATACCAGATTATCGGAGATGTGCGGGGATCCGGGCTCTTTATCGGCATGGAGCTGGTAAGGGATCACAAAACCCTGGAACCGGCAGACCAAGAGGCATCCTTTGTTGTCAACCGCATGCGGGACAAGGGTATTCTCATGGGTACGGACGGACCGCTTCACAATGTGCTAAAAATCAGACCCCCCCTGGTGATTACAAAACAGGACGCTGACACTATTGCAGATACCATGGACGAAATTTTTGCAGAGGATTTTGCCTGACCCGCAGGGAGACCGGTCCCTGGAAGTGTAAGGATATCGTTTATTTTTAAATTGTTTTGCGCTATTAATATGCAATTGAGATCACCTGCGGAGGCAAAAGAAATGATCAATGTAAATGAAGCATCAGCCAAGGCCATAGAGCACTTGAAAAAACTGTATCCTGATCATGACCTGGGAAAAATACTGTTTGAGGAAGCCGAACTGACGGATGATGATAAATTCTGGATCGTTGTTCTCAGCTATAAAAGCCCCATCGCTGCCAGCGGTGTCGGCACATCAATGTTTGTGGGAGACCGGGGTTACAAGGTGTTCAAGCTGCTGGCGGAAACCGGTGAAATTCGTTCTGTCAAGAACCAGGAATCCAAATAGCGGGGGAGGCTGGCATAGTCGGGAGGTGCTTATCTTTCAAAGCCTTCTATGGAGAATAAAAAATGCATCAAAGGATTTAAAAATGCCCTGGTCATATCCTGGAATTTGGTGCCCACGGAAATCTGTTTTTGTTCGCGTTTGACATTCCTTACAATGGCCAAGGCCCCGGTTTCATCTGCAATGCCCGGAAACCGGCAATAAATCCGCAGCAGATCCCCCTCTTTCAGGGTTGTAATGTTTTTGACGTCATGGTAGGTGAACCTGCACCCGTTTTTGCTGATATCAAATATCACGATGGGGAACTCGGTTTTTTTGGCTTCCACCCGACCGGGGATCACCACATTGTTGCGCTTTATTATGCGCAGTTCACGCTGCTGGACTATTTTCGGGTATTCAAGGGCAAGGGTCCGGATGGGATTGGTTATGATCTCTATTACGCTGGTCTGGAATGCAAATACGCAGCCGTCATACAGGTATTTCACCACCATTTTGCTGCCCGGATACAACTTGTTCTTAACACTTCTAAACCGTCTGGGAAGTGTGACAATCAAGAATTCATTTTTCAGCAGGCCGATAAAAATACTGGTAACCGTAAAATCAACCCCGTCAATGTCAATATACACCTGGGTACCAATGTCAATATAAATGCCTTCTGATTCATGTAATTCAAAAAGCTCTTCCATCTCCTCCATCCGGGCTTCCTTTCAATGGGGTGCAGGTGTTTTGTCAATCAGGAAAAAAGACAGCTGGTCCCTTTATAATGTTTAGAATCTACCTATTGTTTCATACTATGTTTGTCAAGGATTAAAAACGGATCTGGATATTTGCCATAAGCATGTCAGATTTTCGATCGTTCGCTGCAGCATTATGTCTCCGGATCCACCCTGAGTGGTATCAAGAATAACAGACGGGCTGTTGGAAATAGCGCCATGGAACGACCGAAACAGTCTACACGGGTTTGTCTGCTGTGGGTCATCTCAGTTATGCACCAGTATGTTTTTAAAAAAAATAAAAAAAATTTTTACAAAGATGAAATTTTGCGCGGCGGACCGCTTTTTTGTAAATCCTCATAATGTGCTGATGACGCGCCCTTAGAGGCTGTTTGACAGGAGTTTAACAGGAGTTTAAGAGATAGTATCAAAAAAAACGCTGTATGCCTTTATTGACAGGGATTTATCAGCTTTTTGGTTGTAAGACCCCACTCTTGTCAATGTGATAGCCAAATGCTGATAGGACTTCGGCCTGGGTCTTACTTGGGGTCTCAAGGCGGCGGATTGCCTTCCTTGCACCTTCGTGCAGTGTCAAAATCGAATCAAGATGTCGCATTTCTTTCATTACGTCATCGGCGGTGCGGTTTATCCCTGCTGATTTCAGTCTTAATTCTATACGCCGGAGATACGTAAGCGCCACCACACAGGTAAAAAGATGGCATCTGATCTTGCTGTCTGTCCAATGGCGGATGGGCTGTACTCCCACGAGATCATCATTTTTGCTTTGTCGAAAACGATCTTCAATCTGCCAGCGATCCAGGCTGGCTTCCAGAATCTCTCGCGTCGTCCAGTCGGTATTGTCAGTTATTATGATATTTTTTCCGAACATCAGCAGTTTTTGTTTGACTTGATGGGCATCCTTTCGAAAACGCATTTTCAATCCGGATTCAGAGGATTCAAATTCCAGAGTAAACAGACTGGAATACATGTGAAGCCTCTGGCACAGGCGTAAATACCGCTCCTTTATTTTTTCAGGATCTTTCCACTGAGCCGCCCCGTTTCTGACTTTGGTCCGCATTTTCAGCAACTCAGCACGGATGGTTCTCATTTTGCTTTCAAACGTATGTATCTTTTTCCGGGCAGTCTTCGGGCTGAATGATACAATAACAGCCCGTTCTT
>JAABSB010000148.1 GCA_011390615.1 Desulfotignum sp.
CAGATGTTTATTGCGCTTTGCCTGGTACAGCTTGTATTGGAAAGTCTTTCGCATTAAAGCAGCCTCAATCCATTCCTTTTCATTTGATCAACAATTTCAGAAAGCATATCCTCTGCTGCATATTTTGGCCAATCCCAGTCACCGCAATCTTCTTTTTTAAGCGTTAAACTGGTTTCGTAGTCCCATGTTTCTAATGCCCCTTGGCCTGTAGGGGAATAATTATCTTTTTTTGAAGAAATCATGAACTGGCCCTTTTTGTCGAACATCAATTTTATTTCTTTATTTGGGCCGATTTCCTGGATTGCAAGTCCCACATTTAATTTTTCAGCAAATGGATTAAACTCAAGTTCTTCCATTATTCTTCCACCCTTTGGATTTTATGTCTTCATATCTTGTTTTTTGGCTTTCAATGTACTGTTTAATCACGCTGATTGGCGCTCCCCCAACCGTTGAAACAAAATAACTATTAGTCCAGAGTGTTGGAAGTGTCTTTTTTAAAAAGGGGAATTCTTCTCTCAATGTTTTTGAGCTTACTCCCTTTATTTGTTTTATCAGTCTATGAATACCGTATTGGGGATCAACTTCAACCAAAATATGAATATGGTCCTTATCACATTCTATTTCAATCAAATCTGACTGTTTTTCATTGCAAACATCTTTAATAATTTGTTTAAGCCTTTTTTCAATATTATCTTTTAAAATCTTTTTGCGGTATTTGGGACACCAAACCACATGATACTTGCACGAATAGCATATATTATTATTTGTTTTATATGTTATATTAATGACTGCTGTATGGCACACAAATTGCAAGGTGTCAACTTATTTTTCTCGCCGAGGGGCATGGCCTTATATCCCCATGTCTGAAGGCAGGGGCTTTACGGCCATCTTTGGTAAAACAGTCCGGCTCAGGCCGCATTCAGCACATCATGGAACAACACCAGTTTTTTGGTTGCAAATGCGCTTTCCATCAGGTTGTCAATATTTTCCAGAACCGCCTCCCTGCGGTGAATCCCTAAGGGACAGTCCTCAGATATGATGGCAACAGCCATGACACACAAAAGCTTGACACGCTGTCTGAACAGGTGGGAAGAACCATGCAGCCCAAGGCCGGACAGATCTATGTTCTCTGCCATTTTATGCAGGGCTGCCGCATTTTCAAGCACCGCTTTTTTTCTGATTTCCCCTGTGGGATATCCCCTGAGTCTGGCCTTTATCATCACCATTAACAACTGAAGCCGCATCAGAATAATATGGTTTTTATCCATATTATCAGGGCGTATATGGGAGGGGCCAAACTGTTTCATGTCATTATCCGAAAAAAAAATAGGAAGATTGATAAAAACTGTATCCGGTCCGTTATGATATCTGTGAAAACCTTATCATGAAATCTGGTCAATTTCCATACGAATCTGCTGCAGCCGGGATAAAATGGTGGTAATTTTTTCCTGCTCTTCTTGTTTTTGGGTCTGCCGCAGGTCAAACACCTGTTCCATATCTGCGTCCAAAGAGGCATACAGGGAAAACCTGTCCTGGATCTTTTCTGAAAAATCCCGGGCAGCAGCCTGGATCAGCGGCACAAAATAGCTGTTTTTCAATCGGTTGTGAAACTGATCTATCTGAAGGTCTGCCGCTGCCAGGCTGTGTTTTTTTATCCGGGCGGCAGCGGCATCAAACCCGGGGGCAAATGAAAAGGCCCTGGTTTTGTTCTTTATAACAGACAACAGCCGCACAAAGGTATATACACCCATCCCGGCAAACGCACCAGTCTGCATCCGGCTGGTATAATCAGGGGAAAAAACGGCCCGGGGCAGTGCCAGTCCCAGTATTTTCTTTATGGCCTGAACATCCACGCGCATGTCAGTATCCCGGCGTTCCGGCACTGTCTGCGCATCAGCCGTATCCCCATCCAATACCATTGCAGGGGTCAGCTGTAAGATATCGACCTGATAGGAATCGAGCAGCGATTGGAAATAGGTTTCCACACGCGCCTCATTTTCAGTCACAATGGCCTTGATATCCGGCAGCACCTGTTCGATGACAAACAGGTCCATTTCCCTTTTGAAATCCTGAAACATCAGATAGAGAATTTTTTTGATGCCAAGGGTTTTTATCCGGTGTCTGTAGGATTCTGCATCAAGGGGGGTGTGCCGGATAAAGTCCCGGATTTTTTTTCGGATATGGACGGCATCCTGTGCAAAGGATTTGTCCAGATCGGCTGCAATCTCCCTGGTCAGTCCAGACACCGCACCCGGGATGGCGTGTTCCACAATGGATCTGAGCCTGGTAACATTGTTCCGCACCTGTTCAAGCCGGATTTTTGCATTTTTGCTGCCGTCCATGTCTGATGCCATCATTTGTGTGAACAGGCGCACTTTTTTTTCCATGGCATCAACCATAAAACGCAGCTGCTCCAGGTGGCCGGCAACCAGCAGGGTACGGTAATGGTCCCGGCATATGACAGAAAACCGCGCAAAAAATTGTCCTGCCGAATTTTTGCAGTACCCGGCCATGGCTGTATCTTCCTGCCACAGTTCCAGTCTTTTTCTGTTCCGCCGGCTCAAGCGTTTTTCCATGGTAGAGAACAGGGCCAGCAAAGCAGAAAAAGAGTATATCTCAGGTGCCTGCACCACCAACCCAAGGTCCTGGCGGGTCCTGTTCTCAATGACAAGCAGATCCTCCAGGGTGTCGTGCTCGGACAGATCACAATTGTTGATAAAAATAATTTTGTCCGCCAGTCCCAGTTTCCGGATCAGTTCCAGAAACTGCATATCTGGCTGCCGCAGTCCAGTCCTGGAACTGATACAATACAGGATGAGGCTGGATTCCTGGACATAGTTCAAAATCTGTGTCAGCTGGGCCGGATCTGTGGAATCCGCACCCTGACAGTCGGCGATTTCAATGTGGGGTTCCAGCGTTTTTCCGTACAATTCCAGACAGACATCCCTCACATAAAATGCATTGGCTGGATCACCGGTAAAGGTTTTATGGTTGTCAAACTGTTTTGCTTCAAACACCATACATCCCCGGTCAGGTCCCACAATGTCCCTGCAGGTTTCATATCCTTCCAGGGCATTGCGGATAACCAAAGTTTCCGGACGTATCCCATGGCCGGTGACGGGAAAATCCTGCACCATGTGTTCATACACCTGTTGTAAAAATGCCCGGTCCTTTTGCCTTCGCAGGTCAAATTCAGCAACATCTGTTGTTTTCCAGGTGTCATTTTCATCTTCTGGAAACATCTCCAGGGTGTTTCTCAAGGTGCGGTTGATATCATCCCAGGACTTGAGAAAAACCCTGGCGCGATTTTTGCCGCCTTTTCTGATGCGGGTGGTAATGGATGTAACAACCCCGGCCCCTCTTTTTACCAGTTCTTTTCCGATCATGGCATTGATCAGGGTGCTTTTCCCGGATTTGATCACCCCCACCACCGCTATTTTAATCAGATTGGAACGGATCTGTTCCGGCATCCTGGCGCAGTTTTTCTTATAATTTTCAAGGGCGCTTCCAGACATCAGGGGAATATCTTCCATCATCTGGATCACCGCCAGGGTGTCGGCTGCAATGGTATCAATGGTCTGGTATAGAGAAGTTTGAGGGGCCATAGTCACGGCGCGTAAAGTGTCAGGAGATCAACATCATGGCTTTTTCATACCTGAGGTCACATGGGGTGGAGAACATGATATCCCTGGTCATGGGGCAGGTGAGCCATGCATTGTCATGGAGTTCATTGTCCAGCTGCATGGGTCCCCATCCGGCACATCCCAGCATGATCATGAAATCATCCGGGCCTTTCTGGACTGCAATGGCTTCCAGAATATCCCGAGAATTGCTCAGGGCAAGCCAGTCGGTAACTTTAAGGGTTTCGTTCCAGTTAAACGGGGGGCCGTGAAGCACAAATACGCCTGAGGGCTGCACCGGTCCCCCCAGATAAATATCCAGCGTATCCACGCTCTCATCACAGGTGATGTTCAGGTCTTCAAAAAGTTCGCGTCCGGTGAGCAGCGGGTGAATTTTGTTGACAATAAACCCCAGGGCCCCGGATTCATTGTGTTCACACATGCCGGTCAAGGTCTGGGCAAAATTGGGATCCGGAAGCCCCGGCATTGCCAGAAGAAATTTGCCTTTCATGGTTTCAGGAATCATATCAGCCATTGACCTGCTCCAAATTTGATCTTGTCATTTTTTTTCTTTGCACATGTGTCTGTTAAAAGTGTAGTTTTAAATATTTTGCCTGGATTTGCAATAAAAATAATCACTGGCCTTTTTTTCTGCCATAGACATCATCAAACCGGACAATGTCGTCTTCTCCCAGGTATGGCCCGGACTGGACCTCAATAAGCTCCAGGGGTATCTTGCCGGGATTTTCCAGGCGGTGGGTGGTTCCCAAAGGAATATAGGTGGATTCATCCTCCTTGAGCAGAAACTCTTTGTCCCCCTGGGTGACAATGGCGCTGCCGGACACCACGGTCCAGTGCTCAGCCCGGTGGAAATGTTTCTGCAAAGACAGTTTGGCTCCCGGTTTCACCGTGATCCGTTTGACCTGGTACCGCTGGGACATGTCAATGGTTTCATAGTCCCCCCAGGGCCGGTACACTTTGGCATGGGTACTGGATTCCGGGCGTTTCAAGGCCTTGAGCTGTTTTACGATCTGATTGACATCCTGGACCCGGTTTCTCGGGGAAACCAGGACAGCATCCTTTGTTTCCACCACCACAAAAGCGTCCAGGCCCACAGCTGCCACCAGGCGGCTCTGGGCATTGATATAGGAGTCTGTGACATCATGGGTCAACACGTCTCCCTTGAGTACATTGGCATCCTGGTCCTTGGCTTCGGTCTGGTACAACGCGTCAAAAGAGCCCAAGTCATTCCACCCGGCATCCAGAAAAATCATTACCCCTTTCCTTGTTTTTTCCATGACTGCATAATCAATGGAATCAGCGGGAACCTGTTCAAATATGGTTTTATCCACCCGGAAAAAATCCAGGTCCTGGTTTCCGGCGGCAATGGCTTTGCGGCATACGGCAACCATGTCCGGGGCCAGGGTTTCAAGCTCCTGTAAAATGGTTGAGGCCCGGAACATGAACATGCCCGAATTCCAGCAGTAGTCTCCTTCTGTCAGATAGCTGCGGGCAGTCTGCAGATCCGGTTTTTCAACAAACCGTTTGATTTCACAGACATTGTCTTCCAGAAGAGATCCTTTCTGGATATATCCATACCCGGTTTCAGGGGCAGTGGGAACAATGCCAAAGGTAAGCAGATTCCCTTTTTCTGCCAGGGCTTCTCCCTGGAGAACAGCCGCGTGAAAGGCAGCCGTGTTTTCGATGCGGTGGTCTGCAGGCAGCACCAGCAATACCGGGTCCTGGTCCATGGCCAGCAGCTTGACGGCAGCCAGGGCAATGGCCGGTGCCGTGTTTCTGGCGGCCGGTTCCAGGATAATGGCCTGGGGATTGACCTGAATCTGCTGCATCTGCTCGGCTGCCATGAACCTGTGGGCTTCATTGCACACAATCACAGGCAGATCTGTATGCTGTGTTTCTTCCAGACGGAGCACCGTGTTCTGGAGCATGGTATGCTGGTTGTACATGTTGATGAGCTGCTTTGGATACAATTGCCTGGACAGGGGCCACAGCCTTGTGCCTGACCCTCCTGCCAGAATTACCGGAACAATCATGAAATCTCCTTTGTCATCCATAAATCTCCAAGTTGAAACCCCGTCATTCATGTCGGGGAGGAAACTTGGCTTGCACCCTGAAGGGCATAAACAAAATTATAACCGTTCTGACGGGATATGATTTTGCAATACTTCCAGGATATTCCCTGGACGGTTTCCGTATTAGTTTGAATATTAAAACTGCCGGACTTCCGGACAGCCACTCTACCAAAATATGTACCTTGCTTTTTGCCGGAAGGGACCACGGCTTTAACCATATCCCCGGTGGCAAAACTATTC
>JAABSB010000149.1 GCA_011390615.1 Desulfotignum sp.
GCCACCAGGGTGGGCGGATGTCCTTTGATCACCTTGGCAATCAGTTTGATCTGCGCATCTCCTTTTTTGTCACAGTATTCGGGGAAAAAATTGTATTACGGATTCTCAACCGGATCGACCAGATCATTAAACTTGACAACATCGGCATGGCGCCCAAGATTTTGGAAAGATTCAAAAGAGATGCCCTGGGAGCCCCGTCAGGTGTCATGATCATCACCGGCCCCACCGGGTCGGGCAAAACCACCACATTGTATTCCTGTGTATCTGACATCAGCAGCCCCCAGATCAGCATAGTTACGGCTGAAGATCCGGTGGAATACGTGCTCCAGGAAATTTCCCAGTGCACCATTGATGAAGCAATCAACCGGACATTTGAAGAAACCCTGCGCCATATAGTGCGCCAGGACCCTGATGTGATCGTTATCGGTGAAATCCGTGACAATTATTCAGCCAATGTGGCTGTGCATGCGGCACTCACAGGCCACAAGGTAATCACATCCTTTCACACCGAAGACAGCATCAGCGGACTGATCCGGTTGATGAATATGGACATAGAACCTTTCCTGATCTCCTCCACCGTGGTTTGTGTCATAGCCCAGAGACTGCTGAGACGTATTTGCAGCCATTGCCAGACAGCATACAAACCCACTGCCGCCGATGTGAAATTTTTAGGATATGACCCTGAAGATCTGGAAAAGTACACATTCAAAAAAGGGACAGGCTGTCCTGCATGCAACCATACCGGTTACAGGGGCCGGGTGGGGGTATTTGAAACCCTTATTCTTAACGAGCTTGTGAAAGAAGCAATACTCCAGCGGAAAACCAGCTATGAACTGCGGCGGATTGCCATAGAAAGCGCCGGCCTTGTCACCCTGATGGAAGATGCCCTGGCCAAGGCCAGCATGGGCATCACAACACTGGAAGAGATATTCAGGTGCATTCCCAGGCTGCTGCAGCCAAGACCCATCCACGAAACAGTCCGACTGTCGGGAGGGTATTAGCTTATGCAGGAAAACGCCAGTATCATTGATATCATCAAACAGCAGATCAAAAAGGAAGATGCTTTACCGGTACTCAATCCCCATGCCGTAAAAATCCAGCAGGAGGCCACCTCCAAGCAACCTGATTTCACTGTTCTTTCCGGACTGATCCGCATGGATCCCACATTGACCAGCCAGGTGCTTAAAACCGCCAATTCCCCTTTTTACAGGGGACTTGATGATGTCGAAACAATCAAAGATGCTGTCATCCGCCTGGGACAGGATGAAATGATAAACGTCATCATGAAGGTGCTGCTGGAACAGAAATTTCACTCAAAAAACCCATTGATCCATTCCTACCAGAAAAATTTGTGGAACCATTCCGTGAATGCTGCCATCGGCTCACAATGGCTGGTGCGCTATCTGTCAATGACAGATATGATACCCAGGGCATTTATTGCCGGCCTGCTCCACGACATGGGCAAACTGTATCTGCTCACAGCACTGGAAAAAATTATGGCAGACAAAACCCTTGATTTTTCTCCCCCGCCCCAGCTCATTGACAAAATCCTGCACAACCTGCATCCCTCTTTAGGATTCAACCTGCTCACCCGGTGGTATCTGCCCGGGCCTTACCGGATTGTTGCCAGGGACCACCACAGCCCTTCATTTGACACAGGCAACCTGATGCTGTGCATTGTCCGGCTGGTCAACAAGGTGTGCAATAAAATGGAACAAAAAAAGCCACCGGAAGATATTTCCAGACTGGCAAGCTCCAAAGAAGCGGATATCCTGGGAACTTCTGAAATTTGTCTTGCAGAACTGGAAATCGCCCTGGAAGATGCCGGCACCAGAATGCCCATGGCCTGAATATCACTGCCGGGCCATGCCGGCAAACTGCCGGGCAATACTGTCCCGCTCATACACGATTTCCACCCGCCGGTTCAATGCCCTGCCCCGGGCCGTATCATTGGTGGCAACCGGATGGTAATGGGCATATCCTTCTGCGGAAATATACTGGGGCGCCACCCCGTTGTTCACCAGGAGCCGGACCACCCTGGCGGCCCTTGCAGCAGACAACTCCCAGTTGGAGGGAAACATGGCCGATGAGATGGGAGAGCTGTCTGTGTGCCCTTTTATCTTCACACGGTAGGCCAGCTTGGACAGCACAAAAGCCACCTTGCGCAGAATATCCAGCCCTTTTTCAGACAGCGTGGTACCGCCTTGTGCAAACAGGAGCAGATCCGACATGGTGATAACCACACCGGCTTCGGTCTTGACCACGCTGACCTCCCCGCCCAGTTTGTTGAACAGCACCAGTTCCCGGACCTCTGAAACGATGTCATCCAGTTCTTTTTCAATCATCCCGCCAAGTTCATCTATCTGCTGGTTTTCAGAGGGCTCTTCAGAGGGTACGGCATGCATGGTAAGCCCTTCCCTGGTACCAGCTTCCGGAACAGTCTGGGCACCCAGGGCACTGCGCAGGGATTTAACCAGTTCTTTATAGGTTTCCTGCTGGGTGGTGCTCATGGCGAACAGCAGAACAAAAAAGCACATCAACAGGGTAACCAGATCGGCAAACGTAGCCAGCCAGGTAGCCTGTTTTCTGGGTTCTGCCTTGTCTTCTTCCAGAGGTTTGGCAAGGGATGGCTTTTCTTCTGTCTGTGTGCCGGTTTCTTCAGCCATATGTTCTGCTCTTTTATTAAAAAATTAGGTGGTTTGGGGCTCTTTTTTGCTGCTGGGCAGGTAGATATTGAGTTTGTCTTCCATGAGCTTGGGGTGTTCCCCTTCCCGGATGGAAAGAATGCCTTCAAAAATGATGTTCATGTTGGTGATCTCTTCTTCATTTCTGCCCCGAAGTTTGTCGCTCATGGGGATAAAAAACAGGTTGGCCAGCACTGCCCCGTAAAAGGTTGTGATCATGGCCACCGCCATTTTGGGTCCAATGGATGAAGGGTCATCCAGGTTGGCCAGCATCTGGATCAGGCCGATCAGGGTTCCCACCATGCCGAATGCCGGGGCATAGGCGCCCATGGCGGCAAAAATCTCAGCACCGGTATCCAGCCCTTTTTTGGTCAGCTTCATCTGTTTTTGCATAATGGCGGCAATATCTGCGGTTTTCACCCCGTCCACCGTCATCTGCAGGGCCTGGGCAAGATAGGGGTCCACCGTGGTCTGGATATCTCCCTCAATGGACAGCAGCCCGCCTTTTCTGGCTTTATTGGAAATCTCCACAAGGTTTTCGATAATATCCTGTGGTTTTTCAATTTTAAAAATGAACACTTTGACAGCTGTTTTGAACACACCCAGAAACTGGGCCAAAGGATACCCGATCATGACGGCGGCAAATGTTCCGCCCACCACAACAAGCACCGAAGGGATATTCACAAACATCATGATACTGCCGCCCAGCAATATGGTGCCCAGAACAAATCCTATTCCCGAGACAACACCGATAACCGAAGAAATGTCCATTTTTCAAACCTTTATATAGAGTATGTCATCCACAGGGTACTCCCTGTTGTACTGTATGATCTTGTCGATTGCTGTTTTTGTCAACACAGTATCCGCACTGAACAGCTTGGTGCCTGTGGCTGTGAAAACTGCACTTCCCAGGCGCATACCCGGTTCAAGCTCTCCCACCCCCACGCCCCGGACCTGAAAAGCATCAGAAGCCATATGCTGCAGGGCATATTTTTGCAGCCGGCTGACAACCAGGGGATCCAGACGGGATCCTGCCGCATTTTCCAGGGCAGCCATCAGATCCGCCAGGCAGCAGATATCTTCACCATTTCTCAGGGTATCAAACAGATCCGCACCGGCCAGGATCCGGGATGTCACTGGTATATACGCTTTTTTCAATCCTTTGGGATATCCGGAACCGTCAACATTTTCATGCAGGTGCCTGATAATATGTGCGGTTTTTTCAAAGGCGTTGCAAAGGCTGAGCAGGTCCGCTCCTTTCACCGGATACTGTACCTGGATGCTCTTTTCAAAATCGGTCAGCTGGTCAAAAGATGTTGCAGCAGCTGTCCGGGGCATGAAAACAAGCCCGATTTCATGCAACATACCAGCTTTGTGAAGATTCTCCAACTTTTTTTCATCAAACCCCAGGCTTTTGCCCACATAACAGGCAATATGGGCCACCCGCTCCCCATGACCGCGGCTGGTTTCCACCCGGTTCTGGATCAGCCGGACAAGCAGTTTTTCATATCCGTCCATATGCTGTTCCAGGGCATGTTTCATCCCCTGAATCCGGGTTTTGAGATGGCTGCGTTCCCGGGTCATGTGATGGATCTGCTTTAAGGCATTGTTGAGGCTGTTTTTTTCAGAAGACAACTCTTGTTTAACACCAAAAAGGGTCTGTTTGAATCTGTCCAGATAGGTGCGGGCCTGCCGGATGGTCTGTTTATTGATAAAGATCTGCTGTTCCAGGGTTTTGTGCCTGAGGTAGGCATGTGACAGATAACGGATCTCCCGGATCTGAACGGGCCGTGGGATGACCTCATCATAGCCCCATTCCCTGAACCGGTATTTGTCTTCCATGGTCACAAGAGCATCTGTCACCAGAAAGAATCCGGGTGTAAAGTTGAAAGAAACTTCAGACAGCTGCCTGATCCAGGTTTGGGCCGCATCCATGGCTGTGTCTGATCCAGGGTCCACCAGTACAATGTCCGGGTGAAATGATGTGACAATTTGAAGACACTGGTCCCAGCCTGCAGCATACCGGAAACGGAATCCTTCGGTTTTTTCAAAAGGGCCGGCCGTGCCGGTCCCACGGGTGTCTGTCACAAAAAGCACGGATATGGCATCTGATGTCATGGCAGGTCGCATCTATTGCTTTTTTTTATTCCGTATAATCATGGCGCCACCACTCATCCCACCCGGTTTCCATGATACTGCGGGCCATCTTTCGTCCTGTATCTGTTTTGAGCCGTTCCAGAACTATCATGAGCCATTTGTCCGCAGGGGCCGCCCCGATATCCTTGAGTTTTTTCAATTCAAGAATGAATGACAGCTGGTCAGCATCTTTGACCAGCCGGGCTTCTTTTGTTTCTCCCAGGTTGAATTCTGAAATCAATGATGTGATATCTGCACCAAAGGGCAGATCCTTTGTCAACCGTGCAACTGCTTTGGATTCATCTGTCTCGGAATACTGTTTCTGGACATAGTTGAAATCCCCTGTCCTGGCTTCCGCCATATCATGCACCAGGGCCATGGCCATCAGGCGTTCCCCATTGGTTTCCGGATCCAGCCGGGCCATGACAAAGCAGATAAATGCCGTGGTAAAGCAATGCTCAGCAATGCTTTCCTGCCCGACACCCAAAAAGGCATACCCTGACCGGTTCAGATCTTTTAAGATCCGTGCTTCAAACAAAAGATTGGCAATCTGCTTCATTTTTCATGAATCCTGGTAATTATAGGTAACAATTCTTGACTTTTTATAGAACAGGAGTGTAAATAAAGTCAAGAATTCCGAAGGGACCCGGATCTATTAATCAGGGAGGCACCCATGAAAATTAAAAAACTTGTCCTTATTTTTTTAACCTTAATTCTTTTTGGGCACCCACCCCTGGCGGCAGCCGAAAAATCTGAAGCGTTCAACCCGGACCAGGATACAGGATTTTACTACACCATCCAGAAAGGGGATACCCTCTGGGATTTGTCAGAAAAATTTTACAATTCCCAGTGGGACTGGCCAGGTCTCTGGGAAATGAACAAGCAAATAAAAAATCCCCATTGGATTTATCCCGGCAAAAAAATCCGGATTTTTTTAAAACCTGTTGCATCTTCCCCGGAACCCCTTCCGGAACCGGCCATTAAGACTGATATTCAGCCCCGAAAGA
>JAABSB010000015.1 GCA_011390615.1 Desulfotignum sp.
GCACCGGCGGGGATGCCGGGACCTATGCCACCATCTACCCCAGGCGGCCCCATGAATTCTCCGCCTGGTGGGAGTATTATGAACGAATGCTTTACATGATCCGGACATGTGGAAAGCCGGTCATTGCCCGAATCAACGTTGTCGTGGCAGTCGGTGGTCAGAGAAGCATCCTGGCCGCCCGGGTCCTGGGTGAAGCAGCGGCCGCCTCAGGCATACCTTTCCGCATGTCAGAATTTCACGGGATGGCACAGCGCGGGGGTGTAGTGGAATCCATGGTACTTCTTAGCGACGGTAACGGCTATTGCATTTCCAACGGGAAAGCTGACGTGCTTCTGGGTTTTGAGCCTTCCGAAACCATCCGGTCCGCCAAAAAGTGCAGTTCACGCAGCGTGGTCATTACCAGCACGAGTGAGCACCCCCCCTTTTACCGTTGCCATAGGACAGGACCGGTACCCTGATGTGCAAAATGCCGTGAAATCCATGGCAGGACATGTCAACAAACTCATCACATTGGATGCGGCCTCTCTGGCGCTGCAATCCGGATCAGTCCAGGCAGCAAACATGGTGATGCTGGGGGCCTTGGCTGGAAGTAACATTCTGCCCATTGCGCGGGAAACTTTCAGTGACATGATTCGTACCAAAACCAAACCGCAATTTACAGAGATTAACCTGATCGCCTTTGATCTTGGCACATTTGCTGTTAATTTTTCCAACACAGGGTAGATTCATTCTAAAACACATGATATATTACCGAAACATAAAAAGGGTTCAAAATCATATGAAAATTCTTGGCTTACCCGGAAAAATTACGATTCATGATACCACTGTCAGGGAAGGGTTTCAGCGGGAGGAACGGCTGATTCCCACGGATGCCAAACTGTGGGTGGTACAGCAGCTTGTCAAAGCCGGTTTTAAACGACTTGAAGTGACCAATTTTGCCAGTCCCAGCCGGTTGCCCCAGTTTGCCGATGCTGAAAATCTGTTGCGGCTGATCCGGACCCACCGTTCTTTGACCCTCCATCTGGATGATGTCGAGTTTTCGGCGGTTACCATCAACCAAACAGCAGTGGACCGGGCCCTGGCAGCGCACAGGGAAGGGGTCGGTCCTGACAGAATCCTTTTGGTCATCTCTGTCAGTGATGCTTATCAAATGGCCAATACCGGCATGGGTATCGATGCATACTGGAAAATGGCAGAAAATTGTATCCAGGAGGTAAAATCATCGGGCATGAAGGTGTGTGGCGTTATCAACGGTATCTGGGGATGCCCCAAAACCGGAAGAACAGATATGCAAAAAGCGGTTGCCTTTGCCCGGCGCTGGCTGCAAATGGGTGCCGACGAGATTGAACATGCTGATCACGACGGATCGGCTACGCCGGATAGAATCTATGCCTATTTTTCCACTGTGTTGGATGCGATGCCTGATCCGGAAAAACATGTTGCCCATTTCCATTCAACCCGGGGATGGGGAATGGCAAATGTAATGGCTGCCATGCAGGCCGGCATCACCCATTTTGAATCGACCCTTGGGGGTATCGGCGGACAGCCTGCTAACTTTGTTGACGGTATCCCCGTGGCCGGTACCGGTGAATATTATCACAAAGATCCGGGATTATCCGGGCTGGTATCCACTGAAGATCTTGCAGTGATGCTGGATGAAATGAACATTGAAACTGGGTTGGACGTGGATGCGGTGATCTCTACCGGAGGAACGGTTGAAAGGATTGTCGGCCGGCGCCTTCGGTCTGAATGCCTTCATTCAGGCCGTATTGCAAAGTGAAATAAAAGAAAAAACCCTGTCAAGACAGATTCTGAAACGCTAAATAGCTTTTCCAGCCAGAATATTGAAATTCGTCATTACTGCCTTGCTAAAACACGGTGTTTTATGATATTTATTGGGGCTTCAACAATGGAGCACGACTATTAAATAAGATCCGGACAGGCCTTCGGATCCGTGATGTCAACATAAGGTGAAAAACAGGTAAACAAACAAGATGAAAGCATTATTAGCCCTGGAAGACGGCAGAACCTTTGCCTGCAGAAGCTTTACAGGACCAGGAGAAGCTAGTGGTGAGGTGGTATTCAACACCAGCATGACCGGTTACCAGGAGATCCTTACCGACCCTTCCTATTACGGCCAGATGGTGACCATGACCTACCCGCTCATCGGCAATTACGGGGTAAATTCTGAAGATATCGAATCAAACCGCATTCAGGTGCCTGCGTTTATCGTAAAAGAATACCAGGATTATCCCAGTAACTTCAGGTCCAAAGGAACACTGGCCGATTATTTGATCAAAGGCCATGTCCTTGGGATCGAAGATCTGGATACCCGGGCCCTGACCCGGCACATCAGAAAATCCGGGGCCATGCGGGCGGCCATCTCCACTTCAGATCTGGATCCTGATTCTTTGGTGAAAAAAGCCCGGCAGGTACCAGCCATGCAGGGAAGTGACCTGGTGGCATTTGTGACCACGAAAAAACCCTATTTCTGGAAATACAACCAGCCGGACTATGTCAATGCCGACTCCCTGTCCAGCAACTTTGTGTGGCGGCACAGGGGGAAAAAATTTTCCGTGGTGGCCCTGGATTTCGGCATTAAATACAATATTATCCGATGCCTGGAACGGGCCGGATGCGAAGTGTTGACAGTACCGGCAAAAACATCGGCTAAAGTCATAAAAGGATTGCAGCCTGACGGCATCTTTCTGTCCAACGGGCCGGGAGATCCGGAACCGGTGACCTATGCGGTGGACACCATAAAGCAGCTGCTGGGATTTGCCCCGATTTTCGGGATCTGCCTGGGCATGCAGCTGCTGGGAATGGCCATGGGCGGGAAAACCCTGAAAATCAAATTCGGCCACAGGGGGGCCAACCAGCCTGTGAAAAATCTTGCCACCGGCAAAGTGGAAATCACCGCCCAGAATCATGGCTTTGCCGTGGACTTAAACAGCCTCAAAGACAACGCCTCTGCTTTGACCCATATCAATCTGAACGAAGACTCCCTGGAAGGAATTCACGACGAAGCCCTGAAAGCCTTTGCCGTGCAATACCATCCGGAAGCCTCCCCCGGCCCCCATGATGCTGCCTATCTTTTCAACCAGTTTGCCAAAGTGATGACCCATGCCAAAGCGTAATGATATCAAAAAAATCCTGATCATCGGGGCCGGCCCCATTATCATCAGCCAGGCCTGCGAATTTGACTACTCTGGTACCCAGGCCTGCAAAGCCCTGAAAGAAGAAGGATTTGAAGTAATTCTCATCAACTCCAATCCCGCCACCATCATGACCGACCCGGAAACCGCCGACCGCATTTACATTGAACCGGTCACCCCGGACACCCTGTGCAAGGTGATCAGGGCGGAGCGCCCGGATGCGATTCTGCCTACACTGGGGGGGCAGACCGCCCTGAATACCGCCATTGAAGCGGCCAAAACCGGAATATTTGAAGAGTATAATGTGGAGATGATCGGCGCCTCCATTGAAGCCATCAACAAGGCTGAAGACAGAGAGTTGTTCCGCAATGCCATGAACAAGATCGGTCTGCGTATTCCCAAAAGCGGATTTGCCCACAATTTTGCGGAAGTGGAAGCCGTGGCCCAAAAAATCGGGTTCCCTTTGATTGTCCGGCCCAGTTTTACCCTTGGCGGCACCGGCGGCGGGGTGGCCTATAATGCGGAAGAGCTGAACCGTGTGGCCAAATCCGGCCTGGACGCCTCTCTCATCAGCCAGATCCAGCTGGAAGAATCGGTGCTGGGGTGGAAGGAATACGAACTGGAAGTGATGAGGGACCATGCAGACAATGTGGTTATCATATGCTCCATCGAAAATGTGGATGCCATGGGGGTGCACACCGGAGACTCCATCACCGTGGCCCCGATCCAGACACTGTCGGACAAGGAATACCAGGTGCTGCGGGATGCCTCCATCGCCATCATCCGGGAGATCGGGGTGGACACCGGCGGCTCCAATGTACAATTTGCCGTGAACCCGGAAAACGGGGATATTATTGTGGTGGAGATGAACCCCAGGGTGTCCAGAAGTTCGGCCCTGGCCTCCAAAGCCACCGGTTTTCCCATTGCCAAGATAGCGGCCAAGCTGGCGGTGGGGTACACCCTGGATGAAATCCCAAATGATATTACCGGCGAAACCATGGCCTGTTTTGAACCGTCCATTGATTATTGTGTGGTGAAAATTCCCAGGTGGACCTTTGAAAAATTTCCCGAAGCCCAGGATGTGCTCACCACTGCCATGAAGTCTGTGGGCGAGACCATGGCCATCGGCCGGACCTTTAAGGAAGCCTTTCAAAAGGGGCTGAGGTCCCTGGAGATCGGTCGGGCAGGATTCGGGGCTGACGGCAAAGACCACCTGCCGGATTCTCTGGCCGGCAACGACCTGGAATACAAGCTGTCCACACCCAACTCCCAGCGGCTGTTTTATATCAAATACGCATTAAAGCACAACATGCCAATCACCATGCTTCATGAACTTACCCATATTGATCCCTGGTTTCTGCACCAGATGCGCCAGATCGTGGAGCTGGAAAATCAGATCAAACTGGCCGGGAAAAACCTGCCCAAAAACCTGCTGGAAAAAGCCAAAAAATACGGGTTTTCAGACCAGCAGCTGGCCCATTTGACGAAACTTACGGAAAAACAGGTGGAACAGGAAAGAAAAGATTTGGGTATCGTGCCGGTGTACAAGCTGGTGGACACCTGTGCTGCCGAATTCCGGGCCGTCACCCCCTATTATTATTCCACCTATGAAAGTGAATGCGAAGCCCGGGTCAGCGACAGGAAAAAAGTGATCATCCTGGGGGGCGGTCCCAACCGCATCGGTCAGGGCATCGAATTCGACTACTGCTGTGTGCATGCCTCTTTTGCCTTAAAAGAGGAGGGGGTAGAATCCATCATGGTCAATTCCAACCCGGAAACCGTGTCCACGGATTATGACACATCGGACAAGCTGTATTTTGAACCGTTGACCCATGAAGATGTACTCCATATTGTGGAAAAGGAAAAACCTTTCGGGGTCATTGTCCAGTTCGGCGGCCAGACACCCCTGAACCTGGCCACCGGCCTGCACAAAGCAGGCGTCCCCATCATCGGTACCTCCCCGGAAAGCATTGACCGGGCAGAAGACCGGGATCTGTTCCAGGCCATGATGGACAAACTGGGGCTGCTTCAGCCGGAAAACGGCATTGCCCACTCCTATGATGAAGCCCTGGCCGTTGCCAGAGATATCGGGTACCCGGTCATGGTCCGGCCCTCTTTTGTACTGGGGGGAAGGGCCATGAAAATCGTGTATGATGAAAACGATCTGGAGGAATTTTTTGACCTTGCGGTACAGGCATCACCGGACAAGCCCGTGCTCATTGACAAATTCCTTGAAGAAGCCTTTGAACTGGATGTGGATGCCATCTCCGATGGAGAAACCACGGTCATCGGGGGCATGATGGAGCATATCGAAGAGGCCGGTATCCATTCAGGCGATTCTGCCTGTGTTTTACCCCCTTACTCCATTGCCCCGCAGCACATTGATGAGATGGCGGATGCTGCAAAAGCCATTGCAAAAGAACTCAACGTGAAAGGGCTTATGAACATCCAGTTCGGCATCATGAATGACAAAGTATATGTCATCGAGGTAAATCCCCGGGCATCCAGAACCATCCCCTTTGTTTCCAAAGCCATCGGTGTTCCGCTGGCAAAACTGGCCACCAAGGTGATGCTGGGCAAAACCCTTAAAGAACTGGGGTTCACCACCCAGGTCATCCCTGCCTACTATTGTGTCAAAGAAGCGGTGATGCCCTTTGACCGGTTTGAAAATGTGGACCCGGTCCTGGGACCGGAAATGAAATCCACCGGCGAGGTCATGGGCATTGACAAAGACCTGGGAGCAGCTGTTGCCAAGGCCCAGTTTGCCGCAGGCCAGAAGCTGCCGGAATCCGGCACCGTGTTTATCTCGGTCCAGGACAAGGACAAGATGGCAGCCCTGCCTGTGGCAAAAGACTTTTATGATATGGGATTCACCATCATGGCCACCCGGGGAACTGCTGCATTTTTTGAAGAAAACCAGGTACCGGCCACGCCGGTGAAAAAGGTCTCTGCCGGCCGGCCACATGTGGTGGATGCCGTAAAAAACAAGGAAATTCAGCTCATTCTCAACACCGGGGCCACCAGCCAGACCCAACGGGACGGGTATGAAATAAGGCGGGCCGCCATCAAATACAAAATACCCTATGCCACCACCACCGACGGTACCCGGGCCATTTTAAGCGCCATCAAGGCATTGAAAAAAGAACGGTTGTCCGTCAAACCCATCCAGGAGTATCATAAGCAAAATGTCTGATTGTATGACCATCCCCCCCGGTGAACGGCCCAGAGATGAATGCGGGGTATTCGGATTGTACCAGCATCCGGAAGCCGCCCAAATCACCTATTTCGGCCTGTATGCCCTCCAGCACCGGGGCCAGGAAAGTGCCGGCATCTCTGTCAACCGGGGCATCAACGACAAGATCTTTTCCCACAAAGGCATGGGCCTGGTGCCGGAAATTTTCAACATGGATGACCTGGAGCGTATTGAAGGGGGATCTGCCATCGGCCATGTCCGGTACTCCACCACCGGGGATTCAGTGCTGCTCAATGCCCAGCCCTTTGTGGTCAACCACCGCCACCGCTCCTATGCCCTGGCCCACAACGGCAACCTGGTCAATGCCCATACCCTGAGAAAGGAACTGGAAGAAAAAGGCTCCATTTTCCAGACCACCATGGATTCCGAGGTATTTTTGCACCTGTTCATCAAGAACCTCGTGAAAGGTGACTATGAAAATGCCATTCTCAAGGCGGTTTCCAAAATCCAGGGGGCCTATTCCATGATCCTTCTCACCTGTAAAGGCGAAATCATCGGCATGAAAGATCCCAACGGGTTTAGGCCCCTGGCTTTGGGAAAACTCAACGGCCACTATGTACTGGCATCGGAAACCTGTGCCTTTGACCTTATTCAGGCGGAATTCATCCGGGAGCTGGATCCAGGGGAGATCATCATTATCAATGAAGACGGCATCAAGAGTCTTCGGCATCCAAGGGCAGCGGCCCACAAAACACTGTGCATATTCGAATATATCTATTTTGCCCGCCCCGATTCCACCATTGACGGCAAAAATGTTTATGAAATGCGCAAAAACCACGGCCAGCGCCTGGCCCAGGAAAGCCATGTGGATGCGGATTTGGTCATGCCGTTTCCTGATTCCGGCAACTATGCCGCCATCGGTTATGCCAGGGAATCAGGCATTCCCTTTGAAATGGGCATGATCCGAAACCATTATGTGGGCCGAAGCTTTATCCAGCCCACCCAGTCCATGCGGGATTTTAGCGTACGCATCAAGCTCAATCCGGTGCGCGAACTGATCAAAGGCAAGGATATCATCATCATTGAAGACTCCATCATCCGGGGCACCACCGCCAAAACAAGGGTCAAGGCCCTTCGGGAACTGGGCGTTAAAAAGGTGCATATGCGCATTTCCTGTCCCCCCCATAGATTTCCCTGTTATTACGGCATTGACTTTTCCTCCAAAGGCGAACTCATTGCAGCCCAAAAAACGGTGGATGAACTGCGGGACTATCTGGGACTGGATTCTCTGCACTATCTGTCCATTCAAGGCATGCTCGAGGCATCCGGGGTCACAGACCCGGAGCACAATTTCTGTAAAGCCTGCTTTGACGGAAACTATCCGGTGCCTTTTGATCCCAAATTCACCAAACAGTGCATGGGATAGATGATGCAGAACAAAACTGTTGCCTTTTCCAAAGATGCATCCAACCTTTTTTTTCATATCCTGACCCAATGCAACCTGTCCTGTTCCCATTGCTATATCAACCCGGATCAGCACGGCAGACAAACCCTTTCCATTGACACTATCCGGCAGTGGCTGTGTCTTTTTGCAAAAAAGGCTTTTCAGACCAACCTGGTTTTTTTGGGGGGAGAACCCACCCTGCACAAGGATCTGCCGGCAGCTGTAAAAGAAGCGAAAAGGCTGGGTTTTCATTCCATCACCATTGACACCAACGGGTTTCTTTTCCACGACATCCTGAAAAAAATCTCCCCGGATGATGTGGATGTCATATCCTTTTCCCTGGACGGGGCCACTTGCGCCACCAATGATGCCATCCGGGGCAAGGGCAGTTATGATGCTGTTCTCTCAGGCATACCCCGGGCAAGGAAAAAAGGGTTTGCCTGTTCCATGATCTATACGGTGTCGGACAAAAACCTGCACGAACTTTCCCGGATGCCGGATCTGGTTGCATCCCTTGACATTGACCGGTTTTTCATCCAGGTTATCGGCATGCGGGGAAAATCTGCTGCCGCCGGAAAAACTGCCCAGGTATCAAAAACGCTCTGGCTGTCGGTCATTCCAGAAGTTGCCCGGACCATTGCGCAAACCGGTGTCATTGTCACCTATCCCAAGGTGTTTCTGGATCCGGAGGAGACCTTTGCATGCGCCGGCATGGTTGCGGACAACTATTTTGTATTTCCCAACGGCCGGGTATACCGCTGCCCCCTGTGTGAAGATTATCCGCTGCACGCTTTTTGTATTGAAAACAACAAAATAGTGGCAGCCCCTCCTGTTAACGAAACCCATCTGTTCGACCTGTCCATACCGGAAGGCTGTGTCATGAACAAGATCATCCAGCCGGGCAACCTGGACTATCTGGCAGACGGAAAGCCGGCCCACAGAATCGCCTGCTGCATGCTCAAGCAGGAAATCCGGTCTCAGGTATAGCCTTTTTTTGCTTTTTTCCGGTATTTTTTCTTTTTTTCCCCGGCTTCTCCGGCCAGTATCATCTCCCTGAGACCGGCTGTATCCTTCGGATCCACATGAATTTGTGCATGCTCTTTCCAGGAGACGGGCACCAGGTGAATCGGTTTTTTGAGCAAATCCTGAATCTTTGCCAGCAGGGGTTCTTCTTCCGGGCTGCAAAAAGAAAACGCCTGGCCTTTTCGGGTCCCCCTACCGGTGCGGCCCACCCGGTGTACATAATTTTCCGGGTTTTCAGGCAGATCATAGTTGATGACATAGTCCAGATCCGGGATATCAATACCCCGGGCTGACACATCCGTGGCAATGAGAATCTTGTCTTCTCCGGCCTTGAACCCTGCCATGACCTGGTTCCGCTGTGCCTGGACCTTGTCTCCATGAATGGTCATACATGGGATGCTGCCGCGCTCCAAGGCTTTGGCCACCCGTTCCGCCCTGACCTTAGTTCTGACAAACACCATGATCCGGGCATCCTCATGGTCCCGGACAAACCTGCGCAGATAAAAGCGCTTGTCATCCATTGCCATTTTCATCATCCAGTGGGTGACATTTTTGGATACCGGGTCATCCGGAGAGATCTGGATACGGATGGCAGAGGTTTTCACCTGGGAAAAGGCCAGTTTTTTGATCTCCTTGTCAATGGTGGCGGAAAAAAACAGGGTCTGGTGCCGCCGGGGCAGTTTTTTCTTGATGGCCTGGATATCTTTAATAAAACCCTGGTCCAGCATCCGGTCTGCTTCATCCAGCACCAGGGTGTTCACCCGGGACACGGTGACAGCCCCCTGGCTGATCAGATCGAACATCCGGCCCGGGGTGGTCACCAGGATATCCACCCCCTCCTTTAATTGTGCAATCTGCTGCGCCTGTTCCACCCCGCCGTAGATGCACAAAGGTGTCACCCGGGTGTGCCGGGCCAGGGCAGTGAACACCGCCCCTATCTGGCCGGCCAGTTCCCGGGTCGGTACCATGACGATGCACTGGATCCCGGCTTGTTTACCGGAACCTTTGGATTTATGAATCCGATCAATCACCGGAATGGCAAAGGCAGCTGTTTTTCCGGTGCCGGTCTGGGCTACGGCCAGGACATCTTCGCCTTTGAGAATGGAGGGAATGGCCTTGTACTGGATATCTGTAGGCCGTTTATATCCGGCAGCTGCCAGGTTTTTTTTGATGGCCCCGGCTATGGGGTAGGTGTCAAATTTCATGAGGGCGCTTTCATGCATCCTGTGGTAAAAATAAATGGCTCTTGATTATAAAATACAGGCAACCTGCCCAAAACGCAATACACCAGAAATTTTGAAGACAGGGCAGCTATCGTGCATCCAATCTTAAGGTTGCAATTATACAGGGGTTTTGACCTGCCTTGTCCAATATTTATTCTTGACACCTCAATGGGAAGCAGGTAAGGTAATGCATTGTTTCAGGTGCTGCTGATGCAGGTAAAAGGGAATCCTGTGAAAATCAGGAACGGACCCGCCGCTGTAACCGGGGATGAACACCACACAACCACTGAAGAAAAACGGGAAGGGTGGTCAGTAAGCAGATCCGGGAGTCAGAAAACCTGCCTGAAAAGTTGATCGTTATACTTGCGAGGGCTTGGGTAGATCAACCTTATGCGGATAAAAACGGTTCCCATATCAGATATTTCTGGTATGGGTTTTTTAATGCCTCAGCAACAGGATGCGCCATGTTCTCGAGTATACCGGCTGCCATACCCAGAGGGAAAACAGGATTTCTGGTGGTTCTGTTTTCCCTTCTCCTTTTGGGATCCATCCTGGTGTCGCTTTCCATGGGGTACATGAAAATTCCTATCCAGGACATCCCGAAAATCGTTTTGGGAAAACTGGTTGGGGGTGGCCATGACCAATCATCCATGAGGGCAACCTATGAAACGGTACTGGTTGATATCCGCCTGCCCAGAATTTTAACCTGCGCTGCCGTGGGAGCCGCCCTTGCTGTTTCCGGGGTCCTTTTCCAGGGCATACTGCTGAATCCTTTGGCTGACCCCTACACCCTGGGGGTTTCAGCAGGGGCCGCATTCGGTGCCAGTATTGCCATTGTATTGAACCTGTCTTCCACCCTAGTGTCGATTCCGGGATTTGCCTTTGCCGGGGCCTGCGCCACCCTGTTTTTTGTTTTGTTTTTATCCTATTCCCCGGGCAGTCCCGGCGGCGGGTTGTCATCCAGCAACCTCATTTTGTCAGGCATTATTGTTGCCGCTATTTTGTCGGCAGGACTGAGTTTTCTGAAATTCATCGCTGATGAACAGGTATCTGTAATTATTTTCTGGCTCATGGGCAGTTTTGCCTCCAAGACCTGGCCCCAGTTTCTGCTTGTGGCAGGGGTTTTGCTAGTGGGACTTCTGGTTGCTGTTTTCTATGCCAGGGACCTGAACCTTGTTTCCATGGGAGACCGCTCTGCCGCAAGTCTGGGAGTGGATGTAAAAAAGGTTACCCTGATCCTTCTGGTTACCGGTTCCATGCTGGCAGCGGTCTGTGTGTCCATATCCGGTATCATCGGATTTGTGGGCCTTCTGGTGCCCCATATGATGCGGTTTCTCACAGGCCCTGACAACCGGAAACTGCTGCCGATCTCCATGCTCACCGGTGCTGTGCTTCTTTTATGGGCGGACACCATCACCCGGGCTGTTCTGCCCCATGAAATTCCCATCGGGGTATTAACCGCCCTGATCGGCGGACCGGTTTTCTGCTGGATTTTCAAAAAAAGCCGGATGTGATTGGATGTCATGGAAATATGCATGGAGCATATACACTTTTTTCATGGGGACACACAGGTTTTAAACAATGTGACCTGCCGGTTTTCTCCGGGCAGGTTTTATGCGGTTCTTGGTCCCAACGGCAGCGGGAAAACAACCCTTCTTGATCTGATGTGCGGTTTTCGGATACCTGAAAAAGGCCGGGTCCTTCTGGGAAATGACCCGGTTGCTTCTCTTACCAGACGCAGGGTTGCCCAGACCATTGCCCTGGTTTCCCAGAGCTATGAAATCAATTTTCCTTTTCTGGTAAAAGAGGTAGTCATGATGGGGCGGCATCCCCATATTGACAGGTTTTCCCGGCCATCCCATGCTGACCTGTGTGCGGTGCAACAGGCCATGGAGATGACCGGCATCACCCATCTTGGAAACCGGTATATAACCGAACTTTCCGGCGGGGAAAAGCAGCGGTGTGTGTTTGCCAGGGCCCTGTGCCAGGACACACCGGTCCTGCTGCTGGATGAAGCATTCTCCAGCATGGATATCCACCACAGCTTCCATTTGCTGGGCCTGGTGAAAAAAGCGGTGCAGGAGGATAAAAAAACAGTGATTGCCGTTCTCCATGATATAAACCTGGCTGCCGGTTTTTCCCATGAAATGGTTTTTTTAAAAAACGGGCAGATCACCGCCATGGGCAAAACCGATGCAGTACTGACCCAGGACACCATTCAAACCGTATTCAATGTAAGATCCAAGGTGGAATACAATGCATATGTGCAGGCAATACAAGCTTATTTCAAGCCGGAGTAAATATATGTTGCTGATTCTGGCAGGGCAAGTGCGTGTTGCCCCTGGAGCTGAATTTTTGAGCCGGCTGGGCGGTCTGTCAAAAATCCACTGGTATTTAGTCAGACTTGCCCTGCTGGTTCTGCTGGCACTTTTTGTATCCAGGTTAGATGTCTGCTTTGCCGGCACCCATACCATCTTGGATGCCAAAGGTAGAAAAATCCATGTGGAACAGCCTTTTTCCCGCATCATCTCCCTGTACGGGGCCCACACAGAAAACCTTTTTTACCTGGGCCTGACATCGGAAATCATCGGTGTTTCTGTAAACGACCGGTTCCCGCCCCAGGTGGACAGTAAACAAAGGTTTTCTTTTCATGATGACCCTGAAAAATTTCTGGCTGCCCGGCCCGACCTGGTTTTGATACGGCCCATGATCGATAATGGATACCCGGATTTTGTCAGGCAGCTGGAACGGTTCAACATCACCGTGGTTTCCCTTCAGCCGTCAGATGTAAACGAGATGTTTGCCTACTGGGTGACCCTGGGACAACTCACCGGAAAAACAGCTGCAGCAGAACAGCTTGTGACCGATTTTCAAAAAAAAACCCGGGAGATTGCTTCTTTGCTTCCCCCGGTGAAAGCCAGGAAAAAGGTGTATTTTGAAGCCATCCATGCCAGGATGAAAACCTTTACCCATGGATCCATGGCAATCTATGCTTTGGAAACCGCAGGGGGCATTAATGTGGCTGCAGATGCCCCATCATCCAGAAACACCAATATCGCCAATTACAGCAAGGAAAAAATTCTGGCAAAAGCACAGGAGATTGATGTGTTTCTGGCACAAAAAGGGATAATGAACCCGGTTTCCATGGAACAGATTGTCACTGAACCCGGGTTTCACATTATAAAGGCAGTTGCTGACGACCGGGTATATCTGGTTGATGAAAATATCGTTTCCCGTCCTGTGCCCAGGCTGTTACAGGGGATTGTTGCCATCGGCGACCTGCTTTACCCGGATATTTTTGCAAAAATTAAAAAGGATTTGTAATGGAAAAAACTGGTAAACTATATGGGGTCGGTGTCGGACCAGGCGATCCTGAACTGATCACTGTCAAAGCGGTCCGTGTAATAAAAGAGGCGGATATTATTTTTACAGCTGCCTCCAGCAAAAACAGTTACAGCCTGGCTGTGGAGATTGCCGGCCCGTATATTTCACCTGCGACAAAAATACACACCCTTGGGTTTCCCATGACCAAAGAGGAAAGCCAGGTGGAAAAAGCCTGGATGGACAATACAAAAGAAATTGCCCGGGCCCTGGAACAGGGACTTTCCGTGGTGTTTCTGACCCTTGGTGACCCCATCACCTATTCCACATTCGGGTATATTCTCAAAAAGATGAAGCAGGTCCTGCCCACGGCTTCGATTGAAACCATCCCCGGCATCACCTCGTTTCATGCAGCATCTGCCAGGCTCAACCGGATACTGGTGGAAGGCGAAGAATCTCTGCTGGTCACCTCAGGCGCTTTTGGCGGCAGCCAGATCCGCAATATCAAACAGGTGGAAAATATTGCCATTGTCAAAGCCTATAAAAACATCAAAGATATCAATGCCGCATTAAAAGAAGCAGGCATGCACAAAAACGGGGTGGCGGTTTCCCACTGCGGTCGGAAAAAAGAAAAAATATTTGATAATCTGGATGATCTTGAAACCCGGGCTCCGGATTACTGGACCCTGATTCTGGCTGCAAAATGAAACACCGGCAGATCAGGCTCAAGCTGCTGTGCATTTCCGCCGGCATATCTGCCCTGCTGCCTTTGGCAGGCAGCCTGTTCTTTGCCCCGGTTACCACGGATATCCTGGTGAACCGGCTGCTCTTTCCCCTGATTCGGCTTTCCTGCTTTATCGTTATGGGACTTGTGGCAGGCCAGGTCATTGAAGGCCTTGGGTGGACCCGTCAGGTGGCAGTGGTGGCCCGTCCTTTTTTCAGGTTTTCCCGCATGGGGGACAGGTGCAGTGCTGCATTCACGACCGCATTTTTCTCTGGTGCTGCTGCCAACGCCATGCTGGCCGATTTTTATGACCAGGGAAAAATTTCAAAAATCCAATTGTTTTTATCTAACTATATCAACCAGTTTCCCGCTTTTTTTCTCCACCTTCCCACAACGGTTTTCATTGTGCTGCCTCTGACCGGTATGGCCGGGGCCCTGTATTTTCTGCTTACCTTTCTGGCTGTTTTCGTGAGAACCTGCGGTTTTCTGCTCTTTGGCCGTTTTTATCTGCAAAATACACCACCGGTGAATACGGACCATGACAATGCCGGGCCTTTGCCTGAACCCGGCAAAAAATCTTTGCCCGAAATAATTCAGGGCATCGGTCACAGGCTGCCCATCCGCCTGGTGAATATTTTCATCTGGGTGCTGCCCATCTATACCATGGTCTTTCTTTTGCACTGGTATGGGGCTTTTGACCTTTTAAACACCGCCCTTTCCCGGTATGTGGCTGTAAGCATCATGCCTGTGGAATCTTTATCCGTGGTGATACTGAGTTTTGCCGCTGAATTTACCTCTGGGTTTGCCGCTGCAGGGGCACTCATGGATGCAGGTGTGCTGACCATAAAACAAACCGTGCTGGCACTTTTGCTGGGCAATATCCTGGCATTTCCCATACGGGCGTTGCGGCACCAGCTTCCCAGGTATCTGGGAATTTTTTCTCCCAAAATCGGGCTGCAGCTGTTATTATCCGGCCAGGCCTTCAGAGTTGTCAGTATAATACTTATTGGAACCCTCTATTATCTGGTGGTATGATGAAACCCTTATATATTATCGGCATCGGCCAGGGAAAAGAAGATCTGACCGCCCGGCAGCTGGATATCATTGATAAAGCAGATGTACTTGTGGGGGGCAAACGGCTATTGCAGCTGTTTGCCCCCCACAAGGCAGAAATCCTTGTCATTGACCGGCAGATTGACCGTGTCATCACCAGGATCAAAGAGAAGATGGCCACCCGGAAGGTGGTGGTGCTGGCATCAGGCGATCCCTTGTTTTACGGCATCGGCGCCACCCTGCTCACCTGCATAGACAAAAAACATATCCAGATTTCTTCCAACATTTCCTGTGTTGCCGCTGCATTTGCCGCCATCAAAGAACCCTGGCACGATGCGCGTATCATAAGCCTTCATGGCAAAACCATGGGTGGCTTTTCATTTGCCGGCCTTGCCCGTGAAAACAAGATCGCATTTTTAACCAGCCCGAAAAAAGACCCCGGTTTTATCGCCCGCAACCTCATCAGGGAAAATGTGTCAGGGTTTTTGTTCTGTGTGCTTGAAAATATCGGATACACCGGGGACCAGAAAATTACCTGGTATCATTCCTATGCAGATGTTATGGCGGACACATTTTCCCATCCCAACATGGTCATTTTGCTCCGGAACAAAGACCTTCCGGCGAATGTTTCACATGAAACATATCTCGGCATGGATGATGATCTGTTCCAGCACGCCAAAGGATTGATCACCAAATCTGAAATCCGCAGCATCAGCCTTTCCAGGCTGAAACTGGTGAAAAAAGACCATGTTCTCTGGGATATTGGATCAGGATCAGGATCGGTGAGCATTGAAGCAGCCCTGGCAATTCCTGAAGGATCCGTGATTGCCATTGAAAAAAACAGGCACCGGACACAGGACATCACTCATAACATCAAAAAATTCGGGTGCTTTAATATCCATGTGGTGCCGCTTAATTTTCCCGGTGAAGCCCACACCCTGCCATTGCCGGACCGGATTTTTGTGGGGGGCGGCGGCAAAAACCTTGACATCGTTTTGGAGACAGCCTGTGATTGTCTTTTGGAAAATGGTATCATCGTAATTAACACCGTGCTGATCCAGAACATGGAAAGGGCATTCACTTTTCTGGAAAACCGGCAATTTTCCCCAGCCATGGTCCAGGTCCAGGTGTCGCGCTCCCAGGGCATGCCCTTCGGGACCCGGCTTGAACCATTGAACCCGGTGTGGATCATTTCCGGCACCAAACCCATGTCATAAGGATTTTTCCCATGAAACCATCGAACAACCCTGTTATTTTTGCCGGTGCCGGGCCAGGAGACCCTGACCTGATAACGGTCAAGGCCATGAAAGCCCTGGCTGCCGCAGATCTGGTCATCTTTGCCGGATCTTTGGTGCCTGAATCCGTGCTCTGCTGGGTCAGGCCCGGAACCCGGACCATCTCTAGTGCGGGTATGCACCTTGACCAGATCATTGACACAATCCGCAAAGGTTACCAGGCAGGTCTGCAGGTGGTCCGTCTGCACACAGGGGATCCCTCACTGTACGGTGCCATTTTTGAACAGATCCGGGAACTTGAAAAAACCGATATCCCGGTTTTGGTCATTCCCGGTGTCACTGCTGCCTTTGCCGCATCTGCCGCCATGCACATGGAATACACCCTGCCTGAGATGACCCAGACCCTGATTTTAACCCGAATTTCCGGACGGACCCCGGTGCCGGACACGGAAAATCTGGAAAGCCTGGCTGCCCACCAGGCATCCATGGCCATTTACCTGAGCATGGGCCATGTGCTGCAGGTGCAGAAAATTCTCCAGGCACATTACGGAGAAAATGGATACTGCGCCATTGCGTACAAAGTAAGCCACCCGGAAGAAAAAATTATCCATTGCCGCATAAAATATCTGGACGAGACCTGCAAAAAAAACGCCATCACCCGGCATGCCCTCATCATTGTGGGCAAAGCCGTGGCAGCCTGCATGAAAAACCAGGATCTGGTGCCATCAAAACTGTATGATCCCGGATTTTCCCATGGGTACCGTAATGGCGCATAATACATCCTTTAGCGACGCTGCTGTGGCCATCTGGGCAATCACCCCCAATGGCAAAATACTGGGGCAGAAGCTGTGCGCCCATGTGAAACAGGCACGCCTTTTTGTCAGCGCAGGCCTTGCAAACAAGATCCACGAAAAAAAAACCTTTTCTGGAACAGATGCATCAGGCGGCAGGGCTGGCAATCCCGTCATTCCCTCAGATGCCGGTGCCAGACAAGTTGTGTTTCACCGGCTGTCTGGGGCGGTTGCTGAACAGTTTCACACATATGACTGCCATGTGTTTATTTTTTCCACCGGTATTGCCGTCCGGATACTGGCCCCGCTTGTGCGTTCAAAGCTCACAGACCCGGCAGTGGTGGTTTTAGATGACAAAGGACTGCATGCCATCAGCCTGATATCCGGACATATCGGACAGGCCAACAATTATACCCGGCACATTGCCCGGCTGCTCAACGCAGACCCGGTGATCACCACGGCAACGGATGTGAACAACCTGCCGGCTATTGATGTTCTGGCAAAAAATCTGGGGTTGTTCATTGAAACCCCAAAGGCCATTAAAATTATCAACATGGCCTTTCTCCAGAACCGTGCCATCTGCCTTCATGATCCGCTGCACCTGGTTGGGCCCTGGATACCTGCACACCTGATTGCTCAGGGATATAGACAGGGGCCGTCCGTGGTGTGCGACTGGGAGAAACAAAAAGTTTCACGTGAAACCCTGGTGCTGCGTCCCCAGGTGCTGGCAGTGGGCATCGGGTGCAACCGGAATACCCCCTTTGATGTGATCTGCGATTTTTTCACAACAACCCTGGACACTGCCGGCATCAGTGTAAATGCGGTGGCAATCCTGGCCACAACAAATGTAAAACAGGATGAGCCGGGCATTCTGGCATTGGCTACCCATTTGAATATCCCTGTACAATTTTATGACAGCCAGTCCCTGGCATCGGTAAAAAACATCCAGACCCCATCCGCAATGGTTGAAAAACATTTAGGAGTAAAAAGCGTATGCGAAGCAGCAGCAATACTGGCATCAAGCAATGGCACCCTGGTCCTTCCCAAAAAGAAAAACCAGGATGTGACCCTGGCAGTGGCCCTTCACCCAACCGGCTCTTTGTTGTCGGTACCGGACCAGGCCATGTGAAACACATGTCCCAAAGAGCGGTACAGGTAATCACCGAAGCAGACTGCATTACCGGGTACACCACCTATATCGGGTTGATCCAGACTCTGGCAGCAGACAAAAAAATTATTTCTACCGGCATGATGAAAGAGGTGGACCGGGTGGAAATGGCCATCCAGGAATCCCTTGCCGGCCGTTCCTGCGCCCTGGTCTCCGGCGGAGACCCCGGCATATACGCCATGGCCGGCCTGGTGTTTGAAATCTGCCGCAAAAAAAACATCGCAGTCTTCCGGCCCCGGGACAACAGGCCGCAAAACAGGACGCATCCCTGGCTGGAGCTGGAAATCGTGCCGGGAATTCCAGCCCTTGCAGCCGGGGCCGCCCTTGCCGGGGCACCCCTGACCCATGATTTTGCCGCCATCTCCTTGAGTGATCTTCTGACAAAATGGGAAACCATAGAAAAGCGGTTGACCAGTGCTGCCATGGCGGATTTTGTCATTGTGTTGTACAATCCCAAAAGCAAAAAAAGGAACTGGCAGCTTGGCAGGGCCAGGGAGTTAATCATGGCGCACAGAAAAGGCAGCACGCCGGTGGCAGTTGTCACAGGGGCCATGCGGGACAACCAGACAATTGCCTTTACCCGGCTGGACCAGCTGGATACAGCAGATGTGGGAATGCAGACGGTCCTGTTCATCGGGTCCAGTGCATCACTGCAATACATGGATTTTATGTTCACCCCCAGGGGGTATATTGACAAATATGCTGTTTCTTCAGCATAACAATTTCAAGGATACACAATGAAAGGATATGTGCAGGTATACACAGGAAACGGTAAAGGAAAAACCACTGCCGGTCTCGGTCTGGCAGTCCGGGGAGCAGGGGCGGGCCTGCAGGTGTTTTTGGGACAGTTTCTCAAACAGGGAAACTATTCTGAAATAAAGGCCTTATCCAGATTCAACAATATCACCGTGGAACAGTTCGGCATGGGAAAATTTGTCAAAGGCGCACCATCAAAAAAAGAGATTGCCGCTGCCAGGGCCGGGTATGCCAGGCTGTGTGACATTCTGACAGCAGGGGCACATGACCTGGTCATCGTGGATGAAGGCAATGTGGCGGTGACCTGCCGCCTCATTTCAGAGGCAGAGATCCTGGACCTCATCGCCAGGAAGCCTGAAAATGTGGAACTGGTGATCACCGGCAGGGGGGCCATGCCGTCTGTAATGGCGCGTGCTGATCTGGTCACGGAAATGAAAGAAATCAAACATTATTTTCACCAGGGTGTTGCCGCCCGCAGGGGTATTGAAAAATGAACAAACCGCATATCGCAGTTCTGGGCACCGGATCAGATGTGGGAAAAAGCATTGTGGCCGCCGGTATCTGCAGGTATCTGGCAGACCAGGGACAGACAGTGGCACCCTTCAAGGCCCAGAACATGTCCAACAATTCCGGCATCACCCCAGAGGGCTTAGAGATGGGAAGGGCACAGATCGTCCAGGCTGAGGCAGCCCGCACAGCACCCCATGTGCAGATGAATCCCATTCTTTTAAAACCTTTTGGCGACAAACAATCCCAGGTGGTCCTCAACGGTAAAGTGTATGGCAACCACACTGCCATGGATTACCACACCCACAAAGCCTTTTATTTTGAAAAAGCCTGCCAGGCCTTTGATGCATTATCTGCCAGATTTGACCGCATTGTTATGGAAGGGGCCGGATCGTGTGCAGAAGTGAATCTCATGGACACGGATATTGTGAATTTTCCCATGGCCAAATATGCTGATGCCCGGGTTATTCTGACTGCAGATATCCACCGGGGCGGGGTGTTTGCCCAGATCGTGGGTACACTGGCCTGCCTGCCGGACCATTACAAAGAAATGGTAAAAGGCACCATTATCAACCGTTTCAGGGGCGACATTGCATTGTTCAAAGAGGGGGTGAAATGGATTGAGCAGCAAACCGGCAAACCCGTGCTGGGGGTTCTGCCCTGGTATTCCCATTTCAAAATCGATGCAGAAGATTCGGTTGAGATTGAAAAAATACATAATTTCAGACAGTTAGATACTAATCTGCCAACGGTAGCCATTGTGCGCCTCCCCCATATCGCCAATTTTACAGATTTCCATGCCCTTGCCCGAATAAAAAGCATACAAACGGTTTTCATAGATTCCCCTGACGGTCTGGGCAGATTTGCCGCTGTTATCATTCCAGGAACCAAAAACACAAGAAAGGACCTGGAATGGGTGACAGCCCGGTTTGAAAAAGCCCTGCCATCCTATGTCCGGAACGGCGGCCATGTTCTGGGAATATGCGGGGGATACCAGATGCTGGGACATGTGGTAAAAGACCCGGCCGGGCTGGAAGGGCCACCGGGCAGTACCCGGGGCCTGGGACTTTTGCCGGTGGAAACAACCCTCCAGTCACCCAAAACAACCACCTTGAGCGAATTTGACTGGGATGGCAGCACAGGCAGGGGTTATGAAATTCATATGGGGGCCACCCAATTGAAAGCAGGTACGTCCTTTATCCGTATTCTTTCCAGAAACGCAGTTGCTGTGCAAGAAACAGACGGATGTCTGGGATCCAGCGGCCGGGTGGCCGGCACCTATATCCATGGGTTTTTTGATTCCGGGGCAATTGCGGAAAAATGGTTTGCCATGATCGGCATGGATCCGGTGCCAACGTTGGAAACCGATCTGGCAGCAGAAAAGGACAAAGACTATGACAAACTCAAACAGCACATGGAAAAATACCTGAACATGGCGGCCATCAGATAATCCTACAGCAAAAAGACCGCAATCTTACCATTTACATTCCACAGCCAATTATTTATGCTGTGACCGGCTGCAACTGCATTAACATTTATGGAAAAAATGCTGTGACCGATTATACCACTATCCCGACCCTTGCCAGGCTTGCTTTGGAATATGGCACCATTCAACAGGACCAGTTCCGCCAGATCACCGCCCTGTATGATTTGGGCAAAAAACAGGATCCTGTGCCGGATTATGCTGACCTGCTTCTGGGCCAGGGATTTGCCACCCAATACCAGGTGGGACTGCTCCAGTTGATCCAGGAATACCATATCATCAAACACCTGGGGGAAAAATTCGGTAAAATTGCCATTGAGAAAGGATTTGCCACAAAAAATGATGTCCGCATGGCACTGGCGCATCAAAAAAAGGAGTTCCGCCGGGCAAAAATCAAAAAATTGATCGGTGATATTCTCGTAGAATCAGGGGTCATTACCCTGAAACAAAAAGATGCGGTGTTAAAAGAGCAGGAATTTCTGGAACACCAGGGCAGCCAGATCTATTCCCGGGCATACCAGGCCGGATCAGGCCTGGACCAAAACAAAACAGACGTCCCCTTGTCTGCATATGAGCGGCAATTTTTACAAATAAAGGCCCTGGACCAGGAATTTGCCGCAGCAGTGCTTGAAAAGAGACTGGCCTCCCAGCGGGATGTGGCTATTGCCAAAAAAGTACAAGAAGAAAGGTTTGAAGCCACCCGGCCCATTAAAGCTTTAGGGGATATTATGGTGGATCTGGGCATCCTGACCATGGCACAAAAACAGGTTGTCATGACGGAACTCGACAGGTCCCGGCAAAAAGAAACGGACAGTCCTTCCTCCCATATTCAGGTGACCATCAGTGCGGACAAAACAGGGGCCAGCGTGATCATTGCAGAACAGGATCCAGCCCTCACCAGTATTGAAACACTTAAACAGGCCCTGGCATCTGCAGGCATCACCCACGGCATATATCCGGATGCCATACTCCAGGCCCACCTGGAGACGGGTGACCGAAAGTTTACTGCTGCCAAAACCGATTGTTCAACAGACCTGATACACCATACCCGGGCGGCCTGTTTTCTGGATACAGATGGGACAAACACTGGACAAAAGCGCAAGGGTGAACCCCTGATGACCCAGACCACCGGTCCTGCCACTTATCTGAAGACCGATCTGTTCGGGGAAAAAAGCCTTAAATACCGGGGCACGGATTTTACATTTCATTGCGGCGGCAATGCCCGGCCTGCACAGAATGGTCTGGGTGTGGTTGCAGCCAAAACAGGGGTGCCCGGCCTGTCCCTGGACCGCAAATTATTTATTCATCCTGTCATCCATGTACTGGAAGATGCAGACCAGCGATACGGTCCATTGGAACCCTATGCAGATCTGTCCGTCTCAGGCGTACTCTTTGGTGCCTATCCGGTGACTGCCGGAAAAATTTCTGCAAAAGAAATCCGGGGAGCCCACATCGAGGCATTGGGCGATATCAGATCCAGTATAGGCATAACAGACACAACCATCCGGTCCCAGGGGGACATTCATGCCCGGTACCTGCACAATTGCCGCATTGAAACTTTTGGAAATATTTATGTCAAAAATGAAATTATCGATTCTGTAATCCTTTGCAGCGGGAAACTTGATGCAGAACAATGCCGGGTGATCTCTTCCCGTATTTCTGCCAAAAAAGGTATAGTGCTTGGGGGCGTCGGAAGCATAAGAACCCGCTCATGCACCATTTCTGCCGGATCAGAACACCATATTACCGCTTTGAGCCGATCCATTCAACAAAAGATGTACCGCATTAAAGAGAGTCTGGACCTACTGATAAACAAAAAAAAGGAACAGGAACAGCAGGAAAAAAAACTGTTTCAAAAAATGGTGGAATTAAAACTGTTTCATGACCGGGCAAAATACAAAAAAACTATTCTTGAAAAAGAATGGAACAAAATCGATACAAAAACAGCCAGCGAAAAAAACATCTCAAAACTCATAAAAACTTTTGAACAGCGGGTGGAAAAATCCATTTCCGCGCTAAAAGAACTGAACACAGAAAAAAAACAACGCAACGCAAAAATTCTTACGCTGGAAAATGAAATTTCATCCCTTCGCCCTAAAATAGAAAAACAAATTCTGTCTTTGCAGCAAACACAGGTTGCTTTTTATGAGTGGGCACGGTCGCAAAAAAATATTCCTGAAATCACCGTTTTCGGCAAGGCTTTCCAGGGTACACAATTAAAGGGCGTATTTGGTGCAACAGTGCTTGCATATGACATGGAAAATTTTTCAGCAGTTGAGCGTGAAGAAAAAAAAAGGCACACCATCAGCGTGACCCCGCTGGAATGATCTGCGGATCCAAAAATTCAACCCCGAAAAAAGGTTTGCTTCAGACAAAGGCCAAGGCAGTGGTGGGGGCGCCGACGTCTTCCCTATAGATGACCTTTCTCAGCTGTCATCATGCATCACACACCAAGTTTAGTTTGAAACATCCGTATGTGTTCAGCTCCCCGGGCAGACAGAATGCTTTCATACAGCACCATGCTGTCTGCAGAAAATGGAGCAGACCATCTGTCAGCATATTTTTGGACCAAATTTTCCAAAGCATGAAAAGAAACCGGCGCCTTGATGCGGGCCAGGGTGATGTGCGGCGAAAATGGGCGGATCTGTCCGGCAACGCCAATCTTTTGCAGGTCTTTGTCCAATTCCTGACAAAGCTGTTCCAGGCGGCGGGTATCACCCTTGATGTCCGCCCATATAACCCGGGCTTTTTGGATTTTCGGAAAAACGCCCAGGCTGCCTGCAGCCAGAAAAAGATCCGGATATTGTCCGGAAAAACGATGCATCACCGCCTGGATCTGTGCCAGGCTGTCACAGGAAGTCTCGCCTAAAAACTTCAGTGTCAGATGAAACCTGTCAGGCTGAGGCCAGGAAGCTTTGATCCCTGCTCTTTTCAGCCGGGACTGAATATCTGTGAGCAGGTGCCGCACAGAAACGGGCAAAGGAATTGCAATAAAGGCCCTGATGGTTTTCACATGATTCTCAGCCATTGTCTTTGTTTTTAAATCCCAGCAGCACCCGGTAGGGACCCGGGGTGCCGTGGGGAACAAACGCCACCCTGTCCTGGTCCCTGAGAACCGTATCAATAGGCTGGACCCGACCGTTTACAAATACCACCTCCACATCTTTGCGGGTGAGCTGCATCTGGGAAATCAGATCCCCGGCAGTGGTGCCTGAGGAGATGGTCACAAAAACATTGGCATAGGGCAGGTTTTTTTCTTTGAGTTTTTTCTGCAAAAAAGAAAATGCATTAAAGGTAATGACGGGCATGGGTCTCACTTTCATAAAAAGAGCGTTAACAATCAGGTTTTCAGATATCCTACCGAAGAACCGTAATATTCTCAATTGAAAAATTGTGCTGCATCTGCCTATACTGATTTCATGCGGTTGCGACTGATCATATTGATTCTGGCGGTATTTGCCTTTTTGTCCGCTTCCACCGGGGGCTGGCTTTATTATTATTCCTACCGCAAAGCTGTGTTCCAGAATGCGGAAACCCAGTCAGCCGCCCAGTTGAAGCTGCTCACTGACCAGTTGTCCACCTATTTGTCAGAACATATCAAACCCATCAAAGCCCTGGCCCGAATCCGGGAACTGGAACAGGCACTTTTGAACCAGAACCTGGAAACCATCTTCCAGGCAAATCAGATTCTGGACCTGTTTACCAGGTCTCTGGAGCTGGATGTATGCTACCTCATGGACAGGGACGGGGTAACCATCTGCTCCAGCAACCGGAACCAACACGACAGTTTTGTGGGACATGATTTTTCCTTCAGACCCTATTTCAAGACCGCCATCCAGGGGCAGCCTGCCACCTATCTGGCCCTGGGGACCACCTCCATGAAACGCGGTGTGTATTACAGCCATCCGGTCCATGACCAGGCAGGACAGAACATTCTCGGGGTGGCTGTGATCAAATCCTCCATTGAATTTATTGAAACTACCCTGTTTTCAGCATCTGAACATATCCTTTTGTTTGTTGACCCTGATGGCGTTATTTTTATCAGCAGCCAGCCGGCACTGCGGTTCAAACTGCTGTGGGATCTGAATGAAGAAAAACTGGAAGAGCTTGCCAATTCCCGCCAGTTTGGCAACGGCCCCTGGGAATGGTCCGGATTTCAAAGGCCAGCAAAAGAAACTGTAACCGGTCCCGGTGGAAATACATTTTTGTATACCAGTCTGCCGGTAGCAAATTATCCGGACTGGCAGGTGGTTTTTTTGCGAAACAAAAAAACCCTTGAAAAACAGGTGAGCCAGCCCTTTATCCAGGGTATCGGACCGGCTGTCATATGTATTTCGGTTCTGGCAGGTATTCTTGTTTTTTTTCTTTACCAGCAGGCGGTAAAAGAGATTGCCCAGCGCAAAGAAGCGGAAAAAAAGCTGCGTATGAGTGAAGAACGGTACAGAGATATTTATCATAAAACGCCGATAATGCTGCACTCCATCGATACACAGGGCAGAATAATCCGGGTTTCCGATCATTGGGTGGAAGTCATGGGGTTTGCCCGCAAAGAGGTTATCGGCAGGCATCTGACCGATTTTTTCACCCCGGAATCCAAAAACTATGCATTATCAACGATTTTTCCCCGGTTTTTTGAAACAGGATTTTTCAAGGATGTGCCCTATACCTATATTAAAAAAAACGGAGAAAAAATTGACATCCTGCTTTCCTGTTACGGGGTTAGAGATGAAACCGGCCAGGTGGTGAGATCCCTGGCTGTCAGCGTGGATGTTACAGAAAAAAACCGCACCCAGAAAGATCTGGAGATCGCCAAAGAAAAGCTGTCCCGGTATTCACAGGATCTGGAAAAACAGGTGAGCAGACGTACCGCGCAACTGGAAAAAGCCCAGACAAACCTGAAAAATTTATCCAAAAATATCATCGCATCCCAGGAACGGGAAAAAGAACTGGTGGCCAGGGAACTGCATGACCACCTGGGCCAGGTGTTGACTGCCCTGCGCATTGATGCAATATGGCTCAAAAACCATCTGGCAGAAACTGTTGCTGATGCTGCGGACAGGGCCGAAAAAATGAGTTTTCTCATCGACAAAACCATCCAGGATGTCCGGGACATGTCATACCGTCTCAGGCCCCGGGTGCTGGATGACTTAGGCCTGGCTGATGCCCTGGAATCTTTGGTGTCGGATTTTGAAAAACGCTCCAATGTATCCTGCGTATTCCGGCAGGACCCGATTCCTGAAATTGATAAAACCCTTGCCACCGCCCTTTACCGCATCGGCCAGGAAGCGGTGACCAATGCCATTCGCCATGCAGAAGCCACCACCATTAATGTGGAACTGCGAACAGATGTGTATGGCCTGGTTCTCACAGTGCAAGACAACGGCATTGGATTTGATCCTGCAAAAAGCACCAGACAGACCGGATTCGGCCTGGAAGGCATGATGGAGCGGGCCAACCTCGCAGGGGGGTGGCTGGATATCACATCCGCCACAGGCTGCGGTACCTGTATCACGTGTAAAGTAAAAGTGAAAGGATAACCATGATCACAGTATTGCTGGCAGATGACCATGGCATTGTCAGAGACGGTCTTCGCAGGGTTCTGGAAGACAGCACCGACATCAAGGTAATTGCCGAGGCGGCAGACGGTGAAACCGCATTTGACATGGCCATGGAAAAAAAGCCTGATGTGGCGGTAATTGATATTTCAATGCCCGGCATGGACGGGCTGGAATTGGTAACCCGCATGGGCACCTATTGTCCGGATATCCCTGTGCTCATACTCACCATGCATGAAGAGGAACAATATGTCATCCGGGCCATTGAGGCAGGCGCCATGGGATATGTCACCAAGCAGTCTGCACCTGAGCAGCTGGTGGCTGCGGTGAAAAAAATCCATTCAGGGGGCAGGTACCTTACGGAAAAAGCCAGTGAAGCCCTTGCCCTACGGTTTATCCGGGGAAACAAGAACAAAGGGCTCACAGAATCTTTATCCATGCGGGAACTGCAGGTGCTGCGCAAACTGGCAACCGGCAGCACCAACCGGGAGATTGCCATCACCTATAATATCAGCGTCAAAACCGTTGATACCTATCGGTCCAGAATTTTAAAAAAGCTCAACCTGCGCAACAATGCAGACCTGTCCAGGTACGCCATCCAGAACCGGCTGGTGGAATTTTAATCTGACACATTAAGACGGTCGAAATTGGCAAATATCTTGTTGAGGGTGGTTTTGCACCGGGCCATCTCTTCAAGGGAAATGCCCTGCTCCGCCTCCTGGAGCATCTCTTCCACCAGGGCCATTAAATCATTCTGAAATGCCTTGGCTTTGTGGGTCAGGTAGACCAGCTTGCTGCGTTTGTCCGTTCTGTCGGGTATTCTGAGAACGATATTCTTTTTCTCCAGGACATTGAGAAGCCGGGTGATGGCTGCCTTGTCCTTGACCGCGATACGGGAAAGCTCCTGCTGGGTCTGCCCGTCTTTTCTGTACAAGTGAATCAGGATACTCCATTGCTCATAACTGACATCAAATCCAGCATCTGCAAATTTTTTGGTCAGACGTTTGATAATGGCCCGGGAGGTTCTTCCCACAAGATAGGCAATGGATGTATCAATGACACGTTCAAAATTCTCTGATGCAATATTCTTCATGTGCATATGTGCAGTCTCAGGGGTAAAATCGGTTCTGTTTCATGTGCAATATTTTTTATGCCATGGCAATTGCCAGCTATTCTAATTAGTTCCAACACAATATGGATCAAAATTGTTGATTATGCAACCAAATATTTATTTTAAAAATATCCTTTGTTTGAAAAAAACCATTCCAAACACCAAACCCGCTTTGGTAAAAAAAGTTTCACCAAAGCGGGTTTGTTTGTCTGCACAAAAAAGAAAATCAGGACAAAAGAAAATCAGGCTGTTTTTCTTTTAAAAATCGCTCTTCTGAGAGGGGTAATCCAGATGCCACTGAGAAACCAGCTATAGGCATAGGTGCCGATGAGAATGGCCACAAATGCCTTGACAATATCCATGGCACTGCCGTCCAGGGAAAATCCGGGCACATACCCGAAAAGGATTGGTCCAAGGTAGAGGAATTTGGCAAATTTAAAGGAAGTAAACGCGGTTTTCCACATATTGGCCTTGGCAATGGTGGCCCCTGCAAAAGCGGCGATGCATACCGGCGGGGTGATGTTTGAGTCCTGGGACAGCCAGTACACGATCATGTGGGCGGCCAGTTCATTCACCCCCAGATGGGTTAAGGCAGGTACTGCCACAACAGCGGTAACCAGGTACGCTGCTGTCACCGGCACCCCCATGCCCAGCACAAGAGAGGCAAGGGCCACCAGCAGGATGGTCAGCAGCAAAGACCCCCCGGCCAGATCGATCATGATATCGGCAAAGGTGAGAATCAGACCGGAAAAGGTTAATACACCGATGATAATGCCGATAACACCCACAGTGGCGCCGATCTTCAGGCTGTTTTCCGTGCCTTCCCTGGCAGCCTGAACAAAACGCTTGGGACCGATGCGGGTATCTTTTCTCACATAGGAGATCACAATGCAGGTAACCAGGCCCAGGATCGCAGAATAGGCAGGGGAGAACCCGTACAGCATGAAAATGGTAATAATGACCAGGGGCAGAATATAAAACCATTGTTTCTTAAATATCTGGGTGGCACTGAATTTGGATTTTTCACCCACCACATTGTCTTTTTTTGCTTCATAATGCACCATGACAAAGACGGAAAAAAAATACATAAATGCCGGAAAAATCGCCACCAGCATGATCTGGGAATAGGGCAGTCCGGTCAACTCCGCCATGATAAACCCCCCCGCCCCCATGATGGGGGGCATGAACATCCCGCCGATGGAGGCGGCCGGCTCGATACCCCCGGCCACATGGGGCTTGAACCCGGCTTTTTTCATCATGGGAATGGTGAACATCCCCGTGGAAACGGTATTGGCGATGGCACTGCCGGAAATGGAGCCGAACAGGCCCGAGGCAATGACAGATACTTTGCCGGGACCGCCGATGCGGTGGCCCACCGCTGCCAGGGGCCAGTCAATGAAAAATTTCTGGGCCCCGCATTTTTCCAGAAATGCGCCAAACAAAACAAACAGAATCACATAGGTGGCCAGAACACTGGCCATGATGCCGAAAACCCCGTCACTTTTGTAAAATATGCTGACACACAGCTCGGCAAACGGGGCCCCTGCATGGGAAATCAGGTCCGGGGCCTTATACCCGTAAACCCCGTACAACAGAAAGACAACCCCCATGATAACAAAGACATTTCCCACCACCCGCCTGGCCAGTTCCACGCCGATGAGCACCCCGACAATGGCAAATGCTGCATCCACAGGGGTTTCTGCCCCGGTTCTGTAATTGATGGCCTCAAACATGATGATCCAGTACCCGACACATGCCACGGACAATATGATCAGAATGTAATCAATGACCCGGCCGATGGGGGTTTTGGCCTGGTAAAGCAAAAAGACAAGAATATAGGTTATTATCACATACACGCCCCGGTGATACTGGGTGGCCATGGGCTGCACCACAGCGGCCCAGGCATAGAAAAGCACCAGGGTCACCGAACAGATATCAAAAAAAACTTGCTCGAATCGATTCAGTTTATTGTACACAATCCGCCTTCCTGTCTTTTAAATAAATTCCAATGAAGTGGTCTGGTTTTTTGGTCCGGGCGGGCCCGGAGATGGTCCTTAAATTTCCCGGAGATGCTGTTTTGGGGGAAACCGGCAAGGCACGGGGCAATACCCCGTGCCTGTGGTATCATACAACAGCATGCAGGGATGCTGTGTTATAAAACACCTTTTTCTTTCCAGAATTTTTCAGCACCTGGATGAAACGGAGTAACAACACCGGTGGGACCTGATTTGACAGACATGCTCTTAAAGGTTTTTTTCTGGGATACCATATGGGCCAGACCTTCATCAGTATAAATGAGAGACAGCATCTTGTAGACGGTATCGGCAGAGACATCTTTATTGGCCACCCACAGGGCGGAATCCTGGAAAGTGTTTACTTCATAGTCAACACCTTTATAGGTATTGGCTGGAATAGTAACTTTTGCAAAATAAGGGTATTCCTTATAAAATCCTGATTCTTCCGCATCTTTATCAAGGTTGACCATGGCGATATCATTGGTCTGTGCCGCCATCATGACAGCACCGGTGGGATATCCCACAAACAGCCAGAAAGCATCCAGCTGGTTGTTACCGAATGCCTGGGCTGCATCATTGTATCCCATGGCATTTCTTTCAATTTTGTCCCAGATTCCCATGTGGCTGAAAAACAGTTCACAGTTGGCAAATGCGCCGGAACCTGCATTGCCCACGCCCACTTTTTTGCCTTCCAGGTCTTTCACAGTTTTGATGCCGGAATCCGCTTTGACCACCAGCTGGGCAGGGGCACCATACAAAAATGCCACGGCCATGACATTTTCATACTTTGTGGGGTCATTTTTCATTTTACCATTCCGGCCCTGGTACACATGTCCGGAATACACAACACTCATATGTTGCCGGCCGGCATCGGTTTTTCTCAAATTTTCCACAGAACCGGCTGAAGACTGGGCCTGTACTTTGAAATCAGGTTCCGCTTTAATGGGGTCGTACACCTGGATGGCATTGGCCACCACCTGGAAAGTACCGCCGGCAGGTCCGCCGCCGAATACGATCCTTTCCTTGGCAAAGGCAGACTGGCAGAACGCCAGGGAAACAATGGCAACAAACCCGATAAAAAATAGATGTCTTGCTTTCATACGATCCTCCTTGTTCGTGGGGTTAAAAAAGATCTCATATCATTTTTTGCACATATCACCCTAACAATATGAAAGTAAAGGATCAATTGGAATATTTCTGATTGTTGTGTAGGTATTTTTCTTACATGCATGACGTATCAGGCATGCCGGAGGCGGGCAGGGCCGGGGACGGACACTGGCCGGCAGTAACAGAATTGCACAAACAGTCCAGCTGCTTGGGACTATCCGAATTCGGGGGAAATCACCTGGTCGATGCGGGTAAAAAGCCGGGAAAACCGCTGCCCGTTTTTTGAATGGGTTTTGTAGTAATTCAGACAGATCTGCACCACTGCCAGAACCTGGTCATGGGAATACAGGCCCGGCATTTCCAGTGCCAGACGGGGGTGACGGCCCAGCCGTCCGCCCAGCAGAATCCGGAATCCGATCCGGGCGGGCTCCAGGGTATGGGCTGGGCAGATCCGAATACATCTGCCGCAGTACTGGCACAGATCCAGATCAATGGCCGGTTTTTCTTTTTGCCCATTTAACATGACAGCCTGGTCCGGACAGGCCTGGACACAGGCATTGCAGCTGGTGCAGTCCATGTTTCCCACAACCGGCACCGCCGCTCCCATGATGCCGATATCTGCAATCTGGGGATGGGAACAGGCATTGGGGCAATCACACAGGGCAATGCGAAATTCATGGTGAAACCTGATATTTTCACCCAGAGAAGACCGGAGAAACGACAAGATATCCGCCTGTTTCAGCAGATTTTCCAGATCCGCCATGAGCGCGGCTGTGGAACAGGCTGCATGGGGGCAGCCTTCACTGCCGAAACAGGCCGATATGTCATAACCCTTTACCTGTTTTGCCATGCCCCCTTTGGCAAGAAACTGCTGCTTTAACGCGGTCACATCCGCCAGATGCACCATGGACCGGCCTAAGTTTTTTACATGGGCCGCCACTTTTTTTTTCACCTTATTGCGGATGAAAAACGGCACCGTGTTTATGGCAGATTCCGCCTCAGGGGACCATTTCATGAAAGGATCTCTCCTCTGGCACTGACAGTGATCTGGGAAAAGGGAATATCCATGCCGCTGTTTTCCAGCGCCTTTTTGACAATGGCCGGCAGCCCGGCACAACAGGGCACCTCCATGATCACCGCGGTGATGCTTTTTATGCCTGATTCCGCAAAGACCCGGGTCAGTTTGTCCACATATGCCTGGGCATCGTCAAACTTGGGGCAGCCGATCATCACGGCCCTGCCCGCCAGAAAATCCTTATGAAAAGAGGGATAGGCCACTGGTACACAATCTGCTGCAATCACAAGATCGGCATTTTTTAAAAACGGGGCCCCGGCCGGCACCAGCCGGATCTGCACCGGCCAGTGGCCCAGTGCTGACGTGCCGCGGGATGCCTGAGTCTTTGCCTGGCTGGCACAGTCGCACGGGGAGGTGGAAAAACTTTTCACAGCAGCAGAAGGACACCCCCCTGAGATCACTGCCGGTCCTCTGGTATCTGCTTCTCCGTCCTTTGCGTGTGTTTCAAGCAATTGTTGGACAGCTGCTTCGTCAAACTCCTCTGCCTCCCGTTCCACAATGTGTAAAGCATCCCGGGGGCATTCCCCCAGACAGGCCCCCAGGCCGTCGCAATACTTGTCGGCAATGACACGGGCTTTGCCGTCCACAATCTGAATGGCCCCTTCCGCACAGGAAGGTACACAATTGCCGCATCCATCACATTTTTCATCATCTATTTCTATTATTTTTCTGATCACTTTCATGGTCATTCTCCTTTATATCCTGATCCGCAGGTTGTTCTCTATTTTTTTATTTTGTTTTTTCTTTTGTCAGCTGTTTTGTATCAACGTCTGCCGGGCCAGGTCCCTGCCTGCATCCGTTAGATAAATACGAAGAATCTTTTTTGACAGGGTGTCTGAATCGATCTGTTCCTTTTTCTGGCATTCCTTCATATTGGCCAGCATGTCTGCATCATACACCGCTTTGAAATTGATGGTTTCATCGGGCCCGGGATGGTGATGGTGTGCGATGATATCGCACACCTCTTTTACCAGTTCTTCTTTGGCACCTAAGTTTTCCAGAATCTCTTTTGCCACAGGCGGACCTTCGATCTCTTGGTATTTTGCTTGCGCTGAACCATACTTTTCTTCCGCATTTTTTATGCCGATGTCATGGAGATAAGCAGCACAGAGCACCACAGCCAGGTTGGCTTTTTCCTGTTTTCCGATCTTTTCCGCAAACCGGGCTACCCGGCCGGCATGGCCGATGCGTGTAAAATCCGTGCCAAAATACTGCTTCATCTTCACCGCCACCCGGTCTTTCAACAAATCCTCCTGCTGGGCCACAAATTCCTCAGGCAGTGTGCCCAGACATTGCTCGGCAAACTTGCAATAGGCAGCACATCCAAAATCCATTTTCGGGTTGACAATCTTCTTGCTGCAGTGGCTGCAGCGCCGGGTGGCATCATCCTTGAAAAATTCCATTTCATGGCCGCATTCCGGACAATGGGTTTCAAAAATCGCATTCTGGTCCCAATACTGGGTATCTTGTCCCGGACATTTCATTATCCACCTTCCTTGTTTTTCAGGTAACCTGCAAATACACTTTACATCCTGCAGTAAACTTACTATAGCATGGCATATAAAACCTTGATCTGAATCAAGACACTACTTTTTTTGTTCATTTTTATGTGTTGCCGGAACCGGCATAGTGAAAATTTCTTTAAAGGAGCAGTATACGGTATCAAGATTTTAAAAACAATCGCCCTTTTTTCCGGCTTGTCTGCCGACCAGCTGGAAACCCTTTCATATATTGCCGTGCGCAAAGCCTATAAACGCGGAGAGATGATTTTCCATGAAGGGAACAAGGGCAACGGCATTTATATTGTAGAGACCGGCAGAATAAAGGTGTTCAAGCTTTCCATGGATGGAAAAGAGCAGATTCTGCATGTTTATGGTCCCGGACATACCTTTGGTGAAGTCCCGGTGTTCCAGGGAAAAAATTTTCCCGCCTCATCCATGGCTTTGGAACCCGCCGGCATTATTTTTCTGCCCAGAGACCGGTTTGTAAAACTGATCACCTCCACCCCTGCGCTGGGCATGAATATGCTGGCGGATCTTTCCAGGCGGCTGCGGGATTTTACCGTGCAGATCGAAGCCCTAAGCCTCAAGGAAGTACCGGCCAGGCTTGCCGCATACCTGCTCACCCTGTCCAGGGAACAAAACAATGAAGCCCGGGTCAGTCTTCCCATTTCCAAGGCCCAGCTTTCCAACCTCATCGGCACCACACCGGAAACCATATCCAGAATGTTCAAAAAAATGGGGGATGCCGGACTCATCGCGGTCCAGACCCGCACCATTGAGATTCAGGACAAAGAAGGCTTGAAAGAACTGTCGGAATCCGGCCGTCTTTAAAGGGTTTTATCAGGCCGGTCTTTTATACCAGGGCCTTCGCACGTAACCACATCCTGTTCAGCTGCGTATGCCCGCCTCCTGCGGGTGCCGTGTGACCGGCCCAAGATTGGCATCTGACGGTCCTGTCATACGGCACCCGCAGGAGGCTATGACAATATATGCAATGCTGCATCCACATGCGATTACCCTGTATTTTATACTGGACTTGAACCCATTGTCATGGCATAAAGGGGATGCAGTGTAAAAATGAATGCATCTTGCCAAGGAGGAAACATGGGAAAATTATTGCGGATCAACACAAAGAGCAAAACCTTTACGTTTGATGAAATACCTGAGAATTATGCAGGACTCGGGGGCAGGGCCCTCACATCCAAGATGATTCTGGATGAAGTGCCGGCCACCTGTCATCCTTTGGGAAAAAACAACAAACTCATCTTTGCCCCCGGTGTTCTGACCGGCTCTCCTGCTGCGGATTCCGGCAGAATGTCTGCCGGTGCCAAATCACCTCTCACCGGCGGCATCAAAGAAAGCAATTCCGGGGGGCTTGCGTCCCAGAAGCTTGCCAGACTGGGTATAACCGCCCTGGTTCTGGAAGACAAACCCGAAGATGACGGATACAGCCTGGTGGTGGTAAACAAGGACGGGGTGCAGATCCTTCCGGCAGAGG
>JAABSB010000150.1 GCA_011390615.1 Desulfotignum sp.
GATGCCGTAATTTTCCCTGAAGTGGTCAGCTTGGACATGAAACACATGCGGGCATTTGACGGACGGGAGATCATTGAAGGGATAACAGAGATGAACCGAGCATGGACTCAGGGTACTGATGCTGTTATGGCATGCCTGGAGAGGCGGGGGCGTTTTTTACAATGATAGGGGATAAAATGAACAAAGCAGAAAACAATTCATTCCGGTTTCAGGCCGGTGCGGCAATACTTGGAAAACTTGCAATGCAGGCTTTTTCCCAGGCAGCAATCACTGTTGCAGCCAACGGACCCGGGGCAGACGACTTTTTGCAGTGTGCTATTCAATCCGGTGTTGGTGCTTTGCGGATCGCCGTAGCAGATGAGGGGCAGGAGGGACACTTCAGAAGTCATTTAAAAGATTTCCTGCCCGGATACACAAAAATCAGTTTTGTTGACTTGAATAAAAACAGCTGTGATCTGCTTGGAGCCAACTGTTTTATGGCTGTTTCCTTTAATGTTTCACCCGACCGGGAGCGGGCTTTTGCAGAAGAAAGTGTCCGTCGGCAAATATCTTTTACCAGCACCGTTTCTGTAGGGTGTGGATTTTTGCTCAAATATGTGCCTGCAGGCAGCCCGTACACTGATACCCGGGCAGCATGCGACCGGCTTTTAACACAGCTGGCATCGGCCACCAAAGCTCCGGACTGGGCGGACGGTATTACAGGATCAGCAGCCGGGTTTCAGACCTGGAATTTTATCCAGACCCGGTTTTGCACGCAAGACAATAAATCCCCGCAGTTTCTTCTGATGGATCTGTGGACCACGCGCTGGTGCATGGATAACACTATTATTGCCCGGGCGCTTGCACAAAAATGCCCACCCGGACAAATCCCCTGGAAGCAGATGCAGACAAAAACACCTTAATATTATTAGTACCTTACGCCTCAGTTTCTGCTTAAAAAAACAAGAAAATGAGGAGGGGCTCCTGGGTTGCGTGTTTCCCGCATTAAAAAATTTTTAAAGTGTCATCACACCCGGTCAAACCGGTCGAATTTCATGGTAAAGGTTCCCCTGCCCTGGGTGGCGGAACGTAGGGCAGTGGAGTAGCCGAACATTTTGGCCAGGGGCACCACCGCATGGATGATCTGGATATTGGTTTTCGGGGTGATGGATTCCACCTTGCCTCCCCGGGTGTTCAGGTCAGCGATGGCATCTCCCATATAGGCATCCGGCACAAACACCTCCACCTGCATGATAGGCTCCAGAAGGGCCAGAGAAGCGTTCTCCAGGACATCCTTGCAGGCCATGGAAGCACACACGGAAAAACCCAGGTCCGTGCTTTTGCCTTCTTCATATGCCCCGCCCTGTAAAATAATGCCCACATCCACAAGGGGATACCCTTTAAGATAACCGCCTTCCAGACTTTCTCTGATGCCCTGCTCAATGGCCGGCACAAACTGGGCAGGAATCTGGTCTTCAGGGGCCTTGTTGACAAAGCTGACGCCGGCCCCTCTGTCCAGGGGCTGTAATTGGATCCGCACCCTGGCATAATGGGTTTTCCCGGAAATTTCCCGGTCAAAAACAGCTTCCCCCTTGGCAGGTGCGGTTACCACTTCTCTGTACACCACCTGGGGATTGCCCACATTGACCTGGGTGTTGAATTCCTTGCGCATCCGGGAAATGATAATTTCCAGGTGCAGCTCTCCCATGCCTGACAGGATTGTCTGCCCGGTTTCCTCATCTTTGGATACCTTGAGGGTGGGGTCCTCGATGGTGAATTTTTCCAGGACATTGTCCAGTTTTTCCTGGTCTGCATGGGTTTTGGGCTCTATGGCGATGGAAATCACCGGATCTTCATATTCCATTCTTTCAAGGAACACCGGATGTTCCGGCGAACACAGGGTATCTCCTGTACCAGAATCCTTGAGCCCCACAATACCCACAATATCCCCTGCAGATGCCTCTTTGAGCCGCTCCCGCTTGTTGGCGTGCATGAGCAGGATCCGGGACAATTTTTCTTTTTTCTTTAACACCGGATTAAACACATCAGCGCCTGCTTCAATTTTTCCTGAATAAATTCTGGCAAAGGAAAGTTTGCGGCCTTCAATCATGGAAACCTTGAAAATAAGTGCTGCCAGAGGGCCGTTTTTCTCCGGGGGAAAGTCGATGGGATCACCGGTTTCCGGGTGAATACCACGCACCGGCGGCACATCCAGGGGACTGGGAAGATAGCTTTGAATGGCATTGAGCAGCGGCTGGATACCTTTGTTTTTCAGGGCACTGCCGCACAGGACCGGCACCAGCTTCCGGCTGACGGTGGCGCTTCTTATGGCAGCGGTAAGATCCGCTTTTGTGATTTCTTCTTCGCCCAGATATTTTTCCATGATGGCATCATCCTGCTCAGAGACAGCTTCCAGCAGTTTTTCCCTGTATTCTTCGGCCAGGTCTGCAAATTCCGGTGCAATCTCTTCCATGACAAATGTTGCCCCCAGACTTTCGTCATCCCACCGGATCTGCTGCATATCCACCAGATCAATAACCCCGGCAAACCGGTCTTCCGCACCCATGGGCACCTGGAGTATGACAGGGTTGGCAGCCAGTTTTTCTTTGATGGAAGCCACAGCTGCAAAAAAATCCGCGCCTGTGCGGTCCATCTTGTTGATAAACGCCATTCTGGGCACCCTGTATCGATCGGCCTGGCGCCAGACTGTCTCAGACTGGGGTTCCACACCGCCTACGGCACAGAAAACACCGATTGCCCCGTCCAGCACACGCAGGGCCCGTTCCACTTCAACCGTGAAATCCACATGCCCGGGGGTGTCGATAATCTGGATGGTAGACTGCTGCCACTGGCAGGTGGTAACAGCTGATGTGATGGTGATTCCCCGGTCCTGTTCATCCTGCATCCAGTCCATGACAGCTTCTCCGTCATGGACTTCGCCAAGTTTATGAGATTTTCCCGTATAATACAGAATCCGCTCTGTGACGGTGGTCTTGCCTGCATCTATATGGGCCATGATACCGATATTTCTGATCTTTGATATGTTTTTTTTCTGGTTCATTTTCTCAATTATATGTAGCTCTGGAAATCGTTGTTTAAGAAAAATATCTTTCACATCCCATGAAATTCTAACCTTCAATGCTCTGGTGTAAAATGGTATTTGATACAGTATTGTATATTGCCTGTCAAGAAAATAGCTTGCAAAAACGGGCCTGGTTTAATAAAATTAGAACTCTTGATCAACATACCATACCGTGAATAACCCTTACTGGATAACCCAAAATTATTAGAGATATATGTAAAAACCATACTTTTTGTATTTATTAGGAGAACCAGGACCAGATGATTCCCGGGTTTGAAAAAATTGTGGAAGAAAGAATCAAAAAGGCCCAGAAAGACGGGGCATTTGATAATTTGGCGGGCAGCGGGAAACCCCTTGTTTTTGAAGATGAATGCCAGGTTCCGGATGACTGCCGCCTGGCATACAAGATACTGAAAAACGCAGGGTTCCTGCCGCCTGAAATTGAACTCAAGAAAAAAATCACCCAGGCGGAACTACTGCTGGAAGCCACGGATGCCGCATCTGTCCAGCACCGGGAAATCACAAAAAAAATCAATTATCTTCTGACAAAACTCGACACATTGCGCGGGGGCATATCCCCTCTGCTCACTGACACCTACAGGGAAAATATCATTCGAAAGTTATCATGAAACTGAAAAAATCAGACAAAGAAGGATTGTTTAAAAATATTTTTATCGGGTACTTCATCCTGCTGCTCCATGTGCTTCTGCTGGCAGGCATAGGGCTTTTTGTGGTGTTCATAAAAGGGGTGTTTACCTACCTGCCCTGGATCATGGGAGGAACGGTTCTTTTGGTGCTTGTCATTGCCTGGCTCTTATACCGGCGGATGCAGAAAAGCTCCTCCCAGCTCAGGGATATGCTTTCCAATGCCCAGATGCAGGACCGCAATATTGAAGTCAGCCTGCTGGGCGGGCTTGCTGCATTCAAGATTGATGCAAAGAAAAATCCCGGTCTGCTGCCGGACAGCCCTAACCAGGGAAACACCCGTCTCATTGAAACAGGGGCTGACAGAGCAGAACGCAGAATGCATCAGCTGGATGACCTGTATGAAAAAGATCTGATCACAAAAGAGGAATTTGAACAAGCAAGGCAAACCATTATCCAGGGATAAGGACAGTATCATGGAAAAAATTCGGCTCGCCCTTCTGGCAGGGGGCATATCCTCGGAACGATCCGTTTCGTTGAACAGCGGCAGTCAGGTGTTTGATGCCCTTGACAAGGACAGATACGACATTTTGCGCTATGATCCCAAAACAGATCTGCAGAAGCTGGTCATGGATGCTTCCACCATCGATGCAGCCCTGATCATCCTGCATGGCCCTTTTGGAGAAGACGGTACGGTCCAGGGACTGCTGGACCTGCTGGACATTCCCTACCAGGGGGCCGGGGTTTTGGGATCAGCTGTGGCCATGAACAAACTGCTGTCCAAACGCCTGTATCAGGGGGCGGATATTCCCACCCCGAACTATCGGTCTTTTACGGATAATGAAATTATTGACACCCCGGAAGTGATCCGGGAGCTGGGCCTGCCCCTGGTGATAAAACCGGTCTGTGCCGGCTCCAGTGTGGGCATGACCATCGCAAAGAGGGAACAGGACCTGGACAAGGCGATCCAGGAAGCATTTGCCCATGATGATACCATCATCATGGAATCCTATATCAAAGGTATTGAACTCACCTGTGGCGTGCTGGGTAACAAGGACCTGGAAGCCTTGCCGGTGATTGAAATCATCCCGGGCCAGGGCCATGAATATTTTGATTTTAATGCCAAGTATGTGGCAGGAGAAACAGAAGAGATCTGTCCGGCCCGCATAGATCCAAAAACCACCCGCCGTGTCCAGGATCTGGCAGTAAAAGCACACCAGGCGCTTTTTCTCAAGGGATATTCCCGCACCGACATGATCCTGAAAGAAGATGAGATATTTGTTCTGGAAACCAATACCATCCCGGGAATGACTGCCACCAGCCTGTATCCCCAGTCTGCCGGGGCGGCAGGATATTCTTTTTCACAATTGCTGGACAAACTGGTTCAGCTGGCCATTGAAGAACACAACAATTCAAACCTAAGGAGAAACAAATGAGAATCCTTGTAGTGGGCGGTGGCGGCCGCGAACATACCCTGATATGGAAAATCAGCCAAAGCCCCATGGTTGAAAAAATCTATTGCGCACCCGGCAATGCCGGCACCCGGGATCTTGCGGAACCGGTTCCTATTGATGCAGAAGATATCCATACACTGGCCGGGTTTGCAAAAGACAATGACATTGATCTCACCGTTGTGGGACCTGAAGGCCCCCTGGTCAAGGGGATTGCCGATGTATTTGAAGAACAGGGCCTGGCCGTTTTCGGTCCCAGCAGGGCTGCGGCCAGGCTGGAGGGCAGCAAGGTGTTTTCCAAAAACCATATGCAGAAATACAACATCCCCTGCGCCGCGGGAAAAGCCTTTACCGATCCTGCCAAAGCCAAAGCCTATGCCCGGTTTTTAGGGGCCCCCTGCGTGGTCAAGGCCGACGGCCTGGCTGCCGGCAAAGGGGTGATCATCTGCAGTACCCTAAAAGAAGCCGACCAGGCCATTGATGACATGATCACGGGAAAACAGTTCGGTGATGCCGGTGCCACCGTGGTGGTGGAAGAGTGCCTGCAGGGAGAAGAAGCTTCCTTCATTGCCTTGACCGACGGAAAAACCGTGCTGCCCCTGCCCGAATCCCAGGACCACAAACGGGCCCTGGACAATGATGAAG
>JAABSB010000151.1 GCA_011390615.1 Desulfotignum sp.
TGAACTGCTGGGATTTGATCCTCTGTATATTGCCAATGAAGGCAAACTGATTGCCATGGTGCCGGAAAAAGATGCCGGCAGGGTGCTGGAAATTATCCGGGCTGATCCATTCGGCAAGGATGCTGCCATTATCGGGGAGGTGACAGGCCATCTTCCGGGAAAGGTGTTTCTGGAAACAGCCATCGGGGGCCGGCGCATGGTGGACATGCTCACTGGTGAGCAGCTGCCCCGTATCTGTTAAACACCTAAAATATTGCTGATGTGTTTTCTGGCTGTATCCATGAAGGCCGGCATGGCCCGGGCAAGGGTAGGCGTGAGTTCCGTGCCCCAGTCGATCTTTTCAGGCTGAATCCCGATCACCCGCAGATAGGGCCGGTGCCCCCGTATCTGGGCCATGCCCAAAGAATCCAGCAGATCAATGTCATGCAGGGAAAGCATCTGTTTTTCATCTTTGCGCAGATCGCTTTCCTCAAGGCAGAAGATGGTACCGGGTGCATGACCGGCCCTGACAATGTCCAGAACCAGGATGTTTTCATAGTTTTCAAACAGGTAAAAGATATCCTGGGTAAATGTGCCGCCGTCGATAAAATCCACCTGGTCAGGATATGGGTTTTCCTTTAAGAAAGCATGCACCGCATGCACCCCGATGCCTTCATCCATGAGAAGGATATTGCCCACACCCAGTACCAAAAGTTTTTTCATAGGTTTAATAAATATGTAAATATGGGGTCAGAAGTTAACTTCTGACCCCAAGAAAATAAAGGGTTACAGGGGTACTTCCACTTTAACGGTCCGACCGGTTTCTGCGTCCAGCACGTGGACGGCGCAGCCCAGTCAGGGGTCAAAGGAGCGTATGAGCCGCCCCACATTCACCGGGTTTGCAGTGTCCGGCACCGGCACACCGATGAGGGCCTCTTCAATGGGACCTCTCTGCCCCATGTCATCCCTGGGGTTGGCGTTCCAGATGGTGGCGGATGTCACCTGGTAGTTGGCAATTTTCTGGTCCTTGATGTCAATGTAATGGAGCAGGGCGCCTCTGGGGGCTTCTGTCATGCCAAGGCCTTCTGCGGACTGGGGAATATCTGCCGGCACAAAGGTTTCCTTCCCGGGCTGTGCCTGGGAGAGCCATTCTTCCAGAGCCATTGCAACCAGGGCAGTTTCTTCCGCCCGGGCCACATGGCGGCCCAGAATGGAAAAGCAGGCATCGCCGATATCCCGCAGATGTGTAACTCCGAGTTTTTCCCGGCCGGTTTTGGACAGCTCCGGATTTGTGGCCCACATTCTGGCCAAAGGCCCGCCTTCATGGGGCTTGCCGTTGTACCGCGGGGCCTTGATAAAGCTGTAGGCACCGGGTTTGTTGGGATTTGGCAGGGTTTTTCCCACAGTGGGGTTGAGCCCTGTGGTGGAATCCTCAAACCAGGAGTATTTCACATATTCCTTGATCATGGTCGGATCCACTGCATAGTCCTTTCCGTCAGTGTACACGCCGGATTTGAGCAGGGTGTTGCCGTTGTTGTCCAGGGGAAAGACACCCCAGGAAACCAGGTTCTTATGGCCCACACCTGTCTTGAGCAGATCACCGTAAGGCCCGGCCAGCAGGTAGACAAGGGGGACATATTTGTCCAGGACAAATTGTTTGACCTTTTTAAACCGTTCTGCATAGGCATTCAGGGCTTCTCTGGTGGGGATCTCAGTGGAGCCCCCCACAACGATGCCCTGGACATGGGGCATTTTCCCGCCTAAAAGCGCCACCATTTCATGGCATATTTTGCGGATTTCCAGGGCTTCCAGGTATTGTCCCACTGCCACGTCATTCAATTCCTTGGGAAGCCGCACGTCATTTTTGGCATACCTGGGAATAAACGGGGCTGTTTCCGGACCATTGACATAGTCCAGGGCAGCCAGGTGGTAAAAATGCAGGATATGGGACTGTAGAAAGTTTGCGCCCAAGATCAGGTTTCTGGCAATCCGTCCGTTGTCCGTAAGTTCTACGCCGAATGCGTCATCCAAAGCCAGGGCCGATGCCGTGGCATGGGCAGTGGGACAGACCCCGCAGATTCTCTGGGTGATCTGGGTGGCATCCCTGGGATCGCGTCCCATCAGAATCTGTTCAAATCCCCGGTACATGCCGCCGGTAACATGGGCATCAACCACCCTGCCACCGGCAACTTCAACTTCTGCTTTGAGATGGCCTTCGAGCCGGGTTACCGGATCGATAGCAATTTTTATTTTTTTTCCGGCCTGGGCCGGTTCCGTTTGTGGTGCACAGCCTGCCATAATTAAATCTCCTTATTGAATACTAATAGGCGGGTTCATAAAAGGGTGACATAGCGTCGGGAAAGCCCGGTTCCACACAGCCTATACACACAGCATTGTTAACACACCAGTTCATGCCGGAGTTCCATTTTCTCTTGTAGCAGTCTGCATAGGTGTCCGGGCCTTTACAGCCGACATCCATGCGGCAGCCATTGGGATCTGACAGGCTCATGGCCATGAAGGCTTCATCATAGTCATCCAGTCTGGGGCAGTTGTCATGAATATTGTTACCGAAAAAAAGTTTGGGCCGGCCGTCATAATCCAGTTCCGGAATACCGTTTTCCAGCAGGTGAACAATGGAACCCACAATCCAGTCCGGATGGGGCGGGCATCCCGGAATATTCACCACAGGGGTTGTGATGTTTTTTGTCTTGAAAAAATCCATGACACCGGTGGCGCCTGTCACATTGCCTTTTGCTGCAGGGATGCCGCCATAAGCGGCACATGTGCCGATGGCCAGAACAGAGCCGGCCATGGGTGCCAGTTCCTGCACCATATCCATCATGGATATCTCTTTGTGGTCTATTTCACCCAAAATACAATACTTGCCGTTTTCCGCCACAGGAATGGCCCCTTCAATGGCAAAAGAAAAGCGCCCTTCATATTCTCTGGCAACCTCATACACATGTTTCATGGCCAGTTCGCCTTCGCAGGCACCCACTGTGGGATGGAACTGGAGGCTGATCACTTTGAGCAGGATATCGGCAATGGACGGATCCACACTGTTCAATAGAGACACGGAACAGCCGGTGCAGCCCTGTCCCTGGATCCAGATCACAGGATGTCGTTCCAGGCCTTTTTCAAGGGCCTGGATCAGGGCTGGATTGAACATTTGGGAAATACCGATACCAGCGGCGGTTCCTGTAACGGTCTTCAGAAAGCTCCGCCTGGAAATCCCTGATTTTTTCGGTTGCACATCCGGCAACACTTGTTTGTCTTTCACGGGCACCTCCTTGATGCTGTTTAAAACATGGTTCACGTTTTATACCCATTTCAGGTTTCCGGCAGGACCAAAAACCTTTGTTGCAGTAATGAAAACCTGATTATCCAATTACCATATGCGGTTAAATAGGTATAATGATACACCTGCCTTGTCAATGGAAAAAAGAAAATATCAATGACAGGAGAGATATGTATAGAAAAAAATGATACACACAGGGGGGATTGCAGGTGCTGCAGGTGCATGTGCCAGGATCAGGTTTTCTGGTGTTTGTCTTTGCAGGCGGGCATGTCGGACCGGGTTGCCATTTTGAGCAGCTGTTCCACCGTAATGTTGTCCAGGCAGTCAAACATGGCATTGGATGCTTCCACCCAGACCCATCTGGAGAGGCAGTCACCCGCTTTGTTGCAGATACCGCAGGCATTTTTATGGCTTTCCGCACAATCTGTGATATGGGTATGGCCTTCCAGGGTACGGACGATCATGCCGATGGTGATCTCAGCCGGGGGCCTGGCCAGCATGTGGCCGCCGGAAGCACCCCGCAGGCTTTTGATCAATCCGGCTTTTTTCAGCTTTACCGTGAGCTGTTCCAGGTATTTCAAAGAAATATTCTGGCGTTCTGATACATCCCCCAGGGGCACCGGCTTTGTTTCGCCGAACACCCCCAGATCAAGAATCAGCCGGGTGCCGTAACGGCTTTTGGTGGTAAGCCGCATGATATTATACGCCTGTGGTCACAAAACTGCAGGGTGCTGCTGCCATGGGTCAGAGATCATCTTCTTTGGGTTTGAGGTGTTCGGGAATATCCAGCATCTGGATGACCAAAGGTTTTAGAAAGGACCATTCAATACCGATTTCATATTCCTCTTCCAGGTCCCGGATGGCATCCCAGCAGTTGTGGCAGGGGGCAACAACCAGTTTTGCTCCGGTATCCAGGATCTGGTCCCGTTTTTTCTGCAGGGCCTGGTTGCGCTGGGCCCGGTACAATCCGATGCCATTGAACCCGCCACCGCCGCCGCAGCAGTAATTGTGTTCCTTGTTGGGGGCCATTTCCACAAAATACCCGGGTTCAACAATATAAGACATGATTTCTCTGGCCGCGTTCTTTAGTCCCTGGTTCCGGACATAGTTGCAGGAGTCCTGGAGGGTGACCTTCTGTTTTATCCGTTTTTCCGGGTCGATCTTGAGTTTTCCCAGGCGCAGGGCTTCGGCCAGCCATTCCACATAATGGATGGATTCCACCGGGGGCAGGCCGTCTTTGCGACCGGCCCAGTAGGGACCTTCTATTACCGTGGCCCTGTGGGCATGGCCGCATTCGGTACCCACCATGCGTTTGGGCCGCAGCCGCTCCATGGCGGCGTATACGGATTCCACCTGCATTTTGCAGGCAGCCCAGTCACCGGCAAACATGGACAGGCTGGTCTGCTCCCATCCCTTTGACGGCACGGTCCAGTTTTCTCCGGCAATATGAAAGAGAATGGCAGCCTCGGCCAGGTCTTCGGGGTAGTGCTTGACCTCCCGGGCATTGACCGTGTACATGATGTCGGCATTTTCTTTGTCCACTTCCACGGTAATACCGGGAAAATCCTCTTCATACTCTTCCACCATCCATTCGAAAGTGTCCACAAAATCTGCATCAGTCACATCCATCTGTGCACGGTAGACCCGGTGCATGCCGGCCCCGATTTTTAGTTCCCAGGGCACGAATCCCTGCTGGTACAACAGTCCCCGCAGATATCCGAACATGATGCCGGTATCGATGCCGTGGGGGCAGTACATGCCGCAGCGGTTGCAGCAGGTGCACTGGGACCATGCCACCTCCATGCAGTGGATCATGAAATCAGCATCCACTTTGCCTTTGCGCTTGATGATCTCTCCCAGGGTGGACTGGATCTTGTAGGCCGGTACCTGGGTGGGTTTGCGGCCGTCCACCTGGTAGAGAAAACAGGAGTCCGCACACATGCCGCAGTGGGCACATATCTCCAGCCAGGTGCGGATCCTTGATTTGCAGGTGTTCTGGATGGTTTTCCACAACAGATCTGCATCCACCTCCAGGTGTTTCATTTCCTCATAATATTTTTTCCCGCTTTTGTCGGCCAAAAGCGTGGTGATGCCTTCCGCCGTATCAATGGGTTGTTTGTTGCACAAAGTTCCCTCAGGCATGGGTAATTCTCCTTAAAACGGTTGTGTCAGCCTGTTACCAGGCCATTTTTGTACCTTTCATTCCGCCTCTTTTGATGCCGAAATCCATTCCCAGCTGGGCCCGGGAGGCAAAGAACAAAAATATGTGGGACAGTTTGGTAAAGGGAATGGCAAACAGCAGCAGCTCGCCGGTCAGAATGT
>JAABSB010000152.1 GCA_011390615.1 Desulfotignum sp.
CTGGATGCCGTCCTTGGCCATGGCTGCAACCAGCGGGGTTTCAATGACCTTGGGATTCACCGACATCTGCACCGCTTCCAGCACATCCCGGCCGGCCAGGTCAATGGCGGCAGCCCGGTTAAAGGTCAGTTCAATATTGGCCTTGTCTGCGGCAATCAGGGCCTGGATCACCCGGGACACATTCCCGCCGGCCAGAAAATGGGATTCCAGGCTGTCCGTGGGAATCTCCATGCCGGCTTTCACCGCCATGATCTTGGATTCCACAATCAATTTGGGGGGTACTTTCCGAAACCGCATGAAAATGATATTGATCAGACCGACCTTTGCCCCGGACACCAATGCCTGCAGCCACAGGGCTATATAGGCAAAAATAAAATAAAACAGGGCCACGCCGATAACACCGGCAATAATTACCAGGATGTACATAAAATCCATGTCTGCTTCTCCTTATTCGATTTTGTCAACCACTATTCTGTTTCCAGACACCAGAGTCACCACAACCGGTGTACCGGCATCCACATATTCTCCGTCGGTTACCGCATCCAGGCGCTTTTTCTCTATCATGACCGTGCCTGAAGGCCGTAAATCCGTTATTGCTTCTCCTTTTTTTCCCTTCCACGATACCAGATCAGGGGCCTGGGAAGAAACCCCCTCTTTGCTGGACAATTTTTTATGCAAAGACAAAGAAGAGGCCCCCAGGGCCTTGAACCCCAGAACCAACACAACCGGTATCATTAAAATATCCACACCCAGAAACACCATACCCATGGTAAAGGAAATGGTGGTAAACACAAGATAAAGAGAATAAAACAGTATCCCGGCAGCTATAACCGATAAAAGCCCCAGGGAAGGAACAAAGATCTCCACCACAATGACCACCAGTCCGAGTATCTGCAGCAATACGGGAAATATATAGGATGTCATGATTCAGCCTTTCTGGATGCAGTATTGTCTGTATCTGCGGCTTTCACCACCACATGGTTCTGTTCCAGTGCATCCACGGTTACAGGGGTACCGGGGTCCAGAAATTCGCCTCTGGTGATGGCGTCAATTTTCCGGGGTCCAATCCTGATTTTTCCCGAAGGCCGCAAAGCTGTCACAGCCGTACCTGACTGACCCACAGCAACGGTCCGGGCCTCATCCGATCCCACCAGGGCCTCGCCAAGGGTGGCTTCCAGATACGGGCCTTTTATCAGCCTGGACAGCCCGGGCAGTACAAACCTGAGCATGAACAGAGAAAATACCAGGGCCCCGGCAAAAGCACCCACAACCATGGCCAGGTTCCGGATCATAAGCCGGCCTTCCCAGGGCATTTTGGGGTCCGGCACCACAAATCCCTGAAAGGAAAGCACCAGGCCGGCTCCCAGCACCAGGATCCCGGCAATGCCTGCCACGCCGAACCCGGGCAGAATCAGGATTTCCACGGCCATGAGCAGGGTACCGATGAGCAGCAGCAGCAGCTCAGTGTAATCTGCCAGTCCCACCAGGTACTGGTTCAAAAAGACCAGCCCTAAGCAGACAATGCCGATGACCCCGAAAACCCCGAATCCCGGGGCCTTAATCTCCGTATACAGGGCGCCGAGCCCCACCAGCATGAGAATGGGCAGCAGCGGCTGGAGAAACCGGACCAGGCTTTCAGACCAGGACTCTGTCATGTATGCCAGGGTATAATTTTCATATCCCAGATGTGCCAGTGCCTGGTCAATATCTGTGACACTGGCCCTGGAAAATCCCAGGTTCCGGGCTTCCACATCATCCATGGTCAAAAGCTCTCCTTCGGCCACAACGGTGTTTTTTTTTGTAATACGCGCCTTTTCCTGTTCGGTCAGGTCATTGAACCCGGTTTTGTCCATATACACGGTTTTTTCATCCAGGGTAATCTCGTAGACCTCCATGCTTTTGGTAACCATGGATTCTGCCAGCACCTCAGGATAACTGTTTTTCTTGGCCAGGGTCCGGAACTGAGCCCGGAGTACGGTCTGGGTTTTTTCCCCCATCTCTTTCTGGCCTTCACTGGTCTGGATGATGGGGGCACAGTCCCCTATCAGGGTGTTTTCCTTCATGACCAGGACATTGCCGGCCAGGGCAATGAGGGCGCCGGCAGATATGGCCCGTTTTTCCACAAAAGATATTGACTGTCCCATGGGAATGGATAAAAGGGTCTCCACGATTTCCAGGGCAGCGTCCACCCGTCCCCCGAAAGAATCCAGTTTGAACACAATGAGGGCATCCGGCTCGGCTGAAAGAATCTCATCCACGCTTCTTTTGATGAAAGCTGCCATCCCCGGCTCCACCGTACCGGTCACAGGTATGACATGAATGGTTTTATCATCTGCGGATACGGCACCTGTCCTGAAAAAAACAAACAGGATTGCTGCGGCCAGAAACAGAATCAGCCAGGTTCGGCCGCTTTTGGAAGCGGTTTTCACATATTTTCCCATGGATCATTGTCCTCTCAGAAATCATACCGCAATTGCCCGTTCACTATACCATGAAATACCGGAGTTTGAAAAAACAATCGTACCTCTCTGGATATTTGCCATAAGGGCATCAGTTTTTTCAATCGTCCCATGCCGTGTCCTGGTCCCAAGCCCGCCCCTGGAGGTGTGCTGTGACCGGCCCGAGATCCTACATGGGCCTGTTCTTATCAGCACAACCATAAAACGCACCATCCCCTCCGGTTGAAAGCCGGACATTCCAGCATTTCCAGCCAGGCCCCCTCCGGCTCTGACGGTCCTGTCACAGCACACCTCCAGGGGCTCCCTTCCAAGGTCCTTATGGTACAAACGCCATTATAACAAATATCCAGGTACCATTTTTACAAAATAAGACCTTCCCGGCCCCGGGTCAAGCTTCCACCACAATCTTACAACACCTGCATTTCCTTCAAAGACCCCGTGATATTTTTACCCGTGAAGCAGGACAGTCGCCTGCAAATCTCACAGCAAATATCTTGACCCCGCCCCCTGTGGATGCCTTATGACAGGACCGTCAGATGTCAATTTCGGGCCGGTCATAAGGCATCCACAGGGGGCTCCCCATAGCGTGTGCGGCGCTATGGCAAATATCCAGATGCCGAATTCTGTGATTGCCAAACCGGCAATTTTTTTTTATACATGATACTTGGCTAGAAATCTGCACACAAAAACATATATCTTCATGTTTGTCATTAAAAACAAAGGAAACCAACCATGGCTGCCACAGATAACACAAAATCAGATGCCATTCTTTCACAGGTGCACAAGACCCGCCAGGCACGCGAAAAAACCTACCGGGAAAAGGCCCTGAAACTTTTCCCCTGGATCTGCGGCCATTGCGGCAGGGAGTTTGAAGGCAAACGCCTGAAAGAACTGACGGTGCACCACAAGGACCACAACCATGACAACAATCCCCCGGACGGCAGCAATTGGGAGTTGCTGTGCATTTACTGCCATGATAATGTGCATTCCCGGGACCAGGTTGCCGATGCCTATGCAGACGGGCCGTCGGAAAATCTTACAGACAAAGGGGGCGGTACCAGTCCCTTTGCCGGTCTGGGAGACTTGTTAAAAGGCAGACTTGATTAAATACATAAGTTTTCAAAACATTTCCATACAATGTAAACTGCGCGTTCACACAAATCATTGAATCAGGAGGAAACATGAATCTACAAAAGCCCAATGCCAATGATGCCCTGCAGACAAAAAACCGGTCTCGGAATATTGCACCGCAGTCCGGTATCTGCAGCCGGTGCATTGACGGGTGCAAAGGCAACTGCGACCTGTTCCACGCCACCTTCAGGGGAAGGGAACTTTTGTACCCCGAACCATTCGGCAGCGTCACCGCCGGTGCGGACAAGGATTACCCCGTGGACTACTCCCACCTGAATATCATGGGATATGCCCTGGGGGCCAAAGGTATTGAACCGGACCCGGACAAGGCTACGTTTCCTGCTGTAAACACCGAAACCCAATACGGGGTGACAGACAAGGTGAAAATGAAGGTGCCCATATTCACCGGTGCCCTGGGCAGTACGGATATTGCCCGGAAAAACTGGGAGCATTTTGCCATAGGGGCTGCCATCTCCGGCATCACCCTTGTGTGTGGTGAAAATGTCTGCGGCATCGATCCGGACCTGGAACTGGACAAAACCGGCAGGGTGACAAAATCCCCGGAAATGGACCGGCGCATCACTGAATACCGGCGGTTTCACGAAGGTTACGGGGATATTCTGGTCCAGATGAACGTGGAAGACACCCGCAACGGCGTGGCCGAGTATGTTATTGAAAAACTGGGGGTGGAAACCATTGAACTCAAATGGGGGCAGGGGGCCAAATGCATTGGCGGTGAAATCAAGGTCAACTCCCTGAAACGGGCCATTGAGCTGAAAAAACGGGGCTATATCGTCACCCCGGACCCGGAGATGCCGGCCCATCAGGCATCCTTCAAAGCCGGCCCGTTAAAGCAGTTTGAACGCCATTCCCGTCTGGGATTCATCGACCAGGAAGGTTTCATGAAAGAGGTGGACCGGCTGCGGCAGCTGGGGGCCAGACGGATCACCCTGAAAACAGGGGCATATCCCATGCGGGAACTGGCCATGGCCATCAAATGGTCCAGTGAGGCCAAAATCGATCTGCTCACCATTGACGGGGCACCGGGCGGCACCGGCATGAGCCCGTGGCGGATGATGACCGAATGGGGAATCCCGGCCATTTATCTGCATGCCATGGCCTATGAACTGTGTGAACGTCTGGACAAACGCGGCCTGCCTGTACCGGATATTGCCTTTGCCGGGGGATTTTCCTCGGAAGACCATGTGTTCAAGGCCCTGGCCCTGGGGGCCCCTTACTGCAAGGCGGTCTGCATGGGGCGTGCCCTTATGATTCCGGGCATGGTGGGCAAAAACGCGGAGCGCTGGCTGAGAAACGAAGACGGGGGGCTGCCCTCCACCGTATCCAGATATGGCACCACCAAAGAGGAAATTTTCATGAATTATGAGGTGCTCAAGGAAAAATATGGTGATGCGGCAAAAGATCTGCCGCTTGGCGCCATCGGCATCTTCAGTGCGGTGGATAAAATCAAGGTGGGGCTTCAGCAGATCATGGCCGGTTCCAGAAACTGGGCCGTCCCCCATATCAGCCGCAAAGATATTTTTGCTTTGACTGAAGAGTGCGCCAAAATCACCAACATTGCCTATGTCATGGATGCCTATCGCAACGAGGCCATGCAGATCATTGACGCGTGAAAAAACAGGAGGGTACCATGTCTGATATACTGTCTTTTATAAAGACAAAAAATCCTGGTGAACATGAGTTTCACCAGGCTGTGGAAAACGTGACCGCCTCTGTGCGGACATTGATCGACAGGCATCCGGAATACCGCCAGGAAGCCATTCTCAAACGGATCACCGAACCGGAAAAGGTATTCATCTTCTGCGTGCCCTGGGTGGATGACCAGGGCCAGGTGCAGATCAACCGGGGGTTCCTGGTGGGCATGAACAGCGCCATCGGTCCCTATGTGGGAGGATTGCGGTTTCACCCCTCTGTCAG
>JAABSB010000153.1 GCA_011390615.1 Desulfotignum sp.
ATTTGCCCCGGCCGCCAACAACCTGGCCTACCTGCTGCTCACCACCACAGATCAGTATGATGAGGCCCTGCGCCTGGCCCGTATCGCCAAATCAAAACTGCCGGAAGACCCCGGCATCATGGATACCCTGGGACTGGCCTATTATAAAAAAGGCCTCTACGGCAATGCAGTGCTTGAATTTTTAGACAGTGTGAAAAAAATCCCGGATAATCCTGTTGTCAATTACCACCTGGGGATGGCCTATCACAAAAAAGGGGACAGGCAGCCGGCCATGGATGCTTTGAGAAAAGCCCTGGAAATCAGCGACACATTTGACGGGGCAGACCATGCAAAGCAGCTGCTCTCAGAACTTGAAACCGGGTAGGTTTCGCCCCTTTGGCTGCTGACTCTTATTTTGCTCTCTGCATCTGCCGCAGGATATCCTGGTAGCTGGGACGTTCTTTGTCCTGAAAAAAAATACCCACCCCGTAGGGCTCGTTTTCCGCGGCCCGCATGGCGCTTTCCATGTTGTCAGGGGCAGGCAGGTGCAGATTCAAAGAGCAGACATTTTCCTTGAGCGCTTTCCAGGTCCGGTTGGCCTTGTCAAAGGTCACACAGGGGGTGAGAATCTGGATAAAACTGAACCCCTTGTGCAGGATACCTGCCTTGATAATCTCTTTCATGCCTTCAGGATCACCTGCATATCCCCTGGCCACAAATGAACTGCCGTAGGCCAGGGCCAGCCGGATGGGATTCAGGGGGGTATCGGGATTGCCCACAGGGTGGGAATTGGTCTTTGTTTCAAAGGGGGTGGTGGAAGAGGACTGCCCCTTGGTGAGCCCGTAGATGGCGTTGTCAAACAAAATAAAGGTGATGTCGATGTTTTTGCGGGCCACATGGGGCAGATGCCCCCCGCCGATCCCCAGGGCATCCCCGTCCCCGGCCATGGCAAAAACCGTAAGGTCTTCTCTGGCAAGTTTCAAGCCTGTGGCCACAGGAATGGAGCGGCCGTGCAGGGTGTGGAACCCGTAGGAATTGATGAAAACCGGGGTCCGTCCGGAGCAGCCGATGCCGGATACGGCGCAGATATTTTCATGTGCCAGGTCCAGTTCCCGGCAGGCCTTGTAAAAGGCATCCATGATGCCGAAATATCCGCACCCCGGACACCAGGTGGGCAGGTCCGGGGACCGGTACTTGAGAAAATCCTTTTCCCTTACCTGTGCAAGTTTCTCATCCAGGTACAAGGACCGGGCAGTGTCTGCTGCCATATCAGATGGATTCATATCCATTACATCTCCTTCATTTTTTCCACAATATCTTCTGATGCCATGGGCCGTCCGGTGATAAAATTGAGCCGTTCCACCGGCCGGTTGATGATCCGGGTAACAAAGTCGGCAAACTGACCCCGGTAATTGAGCTCAGGTATCAGAATCTTTTTGCACCTGCCGGCAAAGGCTTTCACCTGTTTTTCCGGAAACGGGGACAGCATCATGGAGCTGAAACCTGCCCCGGAAATACCCTTTTCTGCCGCAGTCATCACCGCCTCATGGGCAGCCCCGGCAGAAGATCCCCACGAGATCACCCCGATGTCCACGGTTTTTTGCGACCCGGAGATCACCGGGGCCGGGGCTTCATTCAAAACATTGGCATGCTTTCTGAACCGCTTTGCCGTCATTGCCAGATGGCCTTTGTCCGTGTAATTGGGCCTGCCGTATGCATCATGTTCCAGGCCTGTGGCAAAAAACATGCCCCCGGGGGTGCCGGGAATGGTCCTGGGCGAAATGCCGCTGTCCGTGATCTTATACCGCTGGTAGCCGGCCAGATCTGCAGCATCCGGTGCGATATTGGCGTTCAGCATCTCCGGTGCAGGCTTTTGGGGCACATCTATGTTGCGGATGGAGTTGGACAAGAAAAAATCCAGCAGTATCACCACCAGGGTCTGGTATTTTTCAGCCAGGTACAGGGCCAGCACCGTGGCATCATAACAGGAGGTGGTGTCTGTGGGGGCCAGAACCACCCGGGGACAGTCGCCTGTGCCCCCGAACACGGCAGCATTGAAATCGCTCTGCTCGGTTTTGGTGGGAATGCCGGTGGAGGGCCCGCCCCGCTGGGAGTCGATGATCACGGCCGGCACCTCAGCCATCACAGACAATCCGGTGAACTCGGTCATCAGGGCAAATCCCGGACCGGATGTGCCGGTCATGGCACGGATCCCGCCGTATCCGGCCCCGATCACGGCACCGATGGCAGATATTTCATCTTCGGTCTGGAGCAGGGTCCCCCCGTGTTTGGGCAGTTCCTTGCTCAGGATCTCCATGATTTTGGTAGCCGGGGTGATGGGGTATCCGGCATAAAACTTGAGATCCGCGTCCAGGGCTGCTTTTGCCACAAGCTGGTTCCCGTTGATGATGAGTTTTTCTTCTGTCTGTTCCGCTTTTGTCTGGGGCGGGGTCACGCCTTGAAAGGAGATGGCATCTGCTTTATCAATATTTTCTTTGGTCCAGTCAAATCCTTCCAGAAAAGAGTTCACATTAGAATCTATGACGATCTGCTTTTTTTTGCCGTACCGGTCTTTGATGCTGTTAGTGAAAGCATCCCGGTCCAGGTGGAACAGGGCGGTGAGAGCGCCCAGGGCCACCATGTTGCGTCCCCGGGCATTGCCTGCCGCCTTCTGGGCCAGCATGGTCAGGGGCACCCCGTAGGAGATGGTTTCAGCATCTGCTTGTGCCACCACGCTTTCATCCTCTTCATGGGGTTTGGGGGGCTGGCTGTCATAAATGAGTATGCCGCCTTTTTTCAGGGCGGACAGCTGGGAGATGGCATGGTTGTCGTTCAACGCGATGAGCACATCTGCAAGTTTTCCAGGAGAATAAATGGGATTGGCGCTGACCCGGGTGTGGGCCACGCATTTGCCGAACCCCCTTATTTCAGCAGGATAGGCATCAAAGGACATGATTTCAAACCCTTGCGCACTCATGAACCGGCTTAAAATTTCCCCGGCGGAGATGGTCCCCTCCCCTGCGCTGCCGCAGATTTCGATGACAATGTTGATATCTTTATCACTGGTTTTCATGCATCTTCGTCCTTTTCAAGATCTTCCCACCAGGCGGTTTTAATTTTCACCCCTTCCAGATCAAAATATTTTCTGCCGGCCGGCCGCACTTTGTGGTGTTCGCCCAGCAGGTTCAGTCCGGCCACTTTTCCCTGGACCTGTGCATTGGGCCATCCGATAGAAGTGGTGTAGGTATTGATGTCCGGATTGTAGATCTGGGCACAGGAACCGCAGGCAAAAATGCGGTCCAGGCTGGTGCGCATGGTCTCATCCACCAGGATGCCGTGATCGATGTCCAGACCGCAGCCCCTGGCAAAATCCACATCAGGTATGAGGCCGTTAAAGGAAAACACCAGATCCGCCTGTGTGCGCACCCCCTGCTTTGTGGTCACCCAATACCCGCCACGGTCCTCCGGGACAATGGTATCCAGGTCATCGTCTGCCAGGACATCTGCATTGGTTGGTGCCAGGTTTTTCACAATGGCATCCTGCATCTCCTTTGTCAGACGGTGGGGCCAGAACGCCCTGGGATACAGCAGCAGGGTCACCTGTTTTCCCATGTCAGTGAGCATTTTCAAAAACTTGAACCCCACCAGATCACCGCCGAAAATAAAAAACCGGCTGCTGTCGGCAATTTTTTTGCGCAGGCCCGTGGTATCATTGAATTCTGTGACAAAGGTCAGACAGTCTGCATAGGGCTTCATGGAGGGCAGCAGCCGTGCTTTGGCCCCTGAGGCAATGATAAGATCAGTATAATGCACCGTTTCCATGTGGGCCAGATGCAGACTCCGGCTGTCCGGATCGATGTGCGCCACAGTCTGGCCCAGGCGCAGCCGGATATGCCTGCGCCGGTATTCATCCATTGTTTTGACTGCCAGGGCATCTTCATCCACCTTTCCGGCCAGGTATTTCACCAGTTTGGGTTTGGCATAAAAACAGATATTTTCATGGGAGATGATGGTGATGGCGGCATCCGGGTCGTTCTCCCGCAGGGTGAAGGCAGCAGCATTGCCTGCCGGACCGTTCCCGATGATAACATAGTGGTCGTGGGTTGGCATGGGATCTCCTTTATTCTTCCATATCCATCTGGATCAGTTCGGTTTTGGTCACGCTGATGCAGTCCATGGGGCAGACCGCATAACACTGTCCGCAGCGGATGCACACCTCATTGTCAATGGTGATGGACACCACCTTGTCCCACTGCCCGGTCTCCACATACCTGCCATAGGTGCCGTCTGCATTGACAGGAATGGTTTCCACCATCTTGATGCAGTCTTTGGGCGCCACATCTATGCAGGCGGAACAGTAAATGCACCGCAAAGGATCGATTTCATATTTGAGATTGCACAGGTAGCAGCGCTGTGATTCTTCCAGGGCCTGGTCCGGATCGAATCCGGTTTCCACCTCGTTGGTGTGATCTGCCAGGCGCTGGTCCATGGCAATGGTGTTCATGGGAACCCTGTCAATGAAATCATAGGACCTGGGGCGGTCCGTGGTGGCATGGGATTCCAGCCGCACCACAGTCTTTTTTCTTTCCATGGCCGTCAGGTACAGATCCACTGCCAGGGCGGTGCGCCTGCCCCCGGCAATGGCGGAAATCACATCTGTTGATCCGGTGACAAAATCCCCGGCAGCAAACACCCCTTTCATTCCTGTGGCAGGGGTGTCTTTATCAAGGCCGGTGAGGACGTCAGACACATCATGTACATCCGGGGCCTGGCCCAGGGCTGCAATCACACTGTCGCAGGGGACAACAAATTCAGAACCTGCAATGGGAACAGACTTTTTAAAGGGCGGTGTGCCGGTCTTTTCAATCCTGGTGCGCACAAACTGAATACCGGAAACGCTGCCGTTTTCCCCAAGAATTTTCGAAGGCTGTACCAGGCTTTCCACACCGATCCCCTCAAACCGGGCTTCATGCTTTTCCGTCTCATCAATGCGCATGTCATCCATGGTTTTGCGGATATGCAGGGCCACCTGTTGCGCCCCCAGACGGATGGCGGATCTGGCACAGTCCACAGCCGTGAATCCGGCCCCGATAACCGCCACAGTGTTTCCCACCATCGGTGTCCGGCCCGCATTGACTTCCTTCATGAACTCCAGGCCGTTGTAGACATTTTCCAGGTTTTCCCCAGCCACCCCCAGAACCCGGGGTTTGGTGCACCCGGCAGCCACCACCACGGCATCAAATTCCCGGGTGAGGGTTTCAAGGGAGATATGGGTTCCCACCGCCTGAGACGTTTTCAGCTCCACCCCCAGGCGCAGGATATTGTTGATCTCGGTCATGAGCAGGTCCCGGGGCAGGCGGAATTCCGGTATCCCGTACATGAGCATGCCCCCGGGTTTTTCCATGCTTTCAAAAACAACCGCCCTGTGCCCCAGGATGGCAAGATCATGGGCCGCAGCCAGACCGGCCGGACCAGACCCCACCACTGCCACGCTTTTGCCGGTGGGGGCATACAGCCCTTCAATAATCCTGTGCATGGGGGAT
>JAABSB010000154.1 GCA_011390615.1 Desulfotignum sp.
ACCATTGATTTTTCACCCAGGATACGGTCCGCTACCCTGGTGCTGGCATCCATTGATGATGAGGTTATTCCCATTGACAACACCCGGAACCTGTTTGACAGCCTGACCTGTTCCAAAAAAATGGTCCATATTCATGGGGCCGGCCACAACACCATCTCCTTGTTTGATGTTTATTATGACCATGTAAACCGGTTTCTCAAAAAAGATCCTGTGCCGCCTGTGTTGCCGGAACAGCCGGCATCTGGAAAAAGTTTTTGACATCCAGGCGGATTCTTATATAATCAGGTATCAGCGTTGAATCTCATTTTGGTTTGTTTTTCTGCTTCTGCCATTCGTTTTGTGCTCTCAAGGGTGACTTTTTTCAATCTATTTTAAAGGAGGGTATTATGAGCGACAGTGTCTACAAAATCATCGATCTTGTTGGATCCAGCAGCACATCCTGGGAAGATGCGGCCAACAAAGCCATTGCAAAAGCATCCGGTTCCCTGCGGGACTTAAGAATCGCGGAGGTCCGGAAACTGGATGTGAAAATTGAGGACGGCAAACCTGCCCAGTTCCGCACCAATCTCAGGTTGTCCTTTAAATACCAGGATTAAGCGGATGTAAATTTTTTTCAGGTCAGGTTCAGGTATTCAGCCGGCCAGTCTTTTTTGACGGCCGGCTGAACAGTATCTAAGGCGGGAGCCCGCAACCCATTTGCCCCCTCTTCATTATTTTTTGACAGGACCTGCGGCGCAAAGCACCATGATCCTGACAGCCCGATTGACGGACAGCATGTCAAAAGCATGACAACAACTGCCGGGGGGCAGTTTTTCCCCTGTCAATTATTACAATCCATTACAAAAATCATCCATAAAAAATTATCTGATGCGTGTCATAAATTACTGAATTTGTGATTTGCCGTTCAGACAGCATAAAATTGGAATTTTGGCACCTGATTTGCATATTTGATTTGCAAAGGTGTTGCATTGGTATGGGTATTGGATGTGTTCGCAATGGCAACCCAAACAAAAAAAGAGTGAGAGGGGAATATGGGAGATTCGCGGATTTTCGGCTATACATCAAAAATGATTGCAAAGGCAATGGATGTTTCTGCCAAACGGCACAACCTGATTACCGGAAATATTGCCAATATGGATACCATTGGCTACAAGCCCGCAGACCTTGATTTCAACAATACCCTTGAACGGGCAATGAACGGAAAAGAACCTGACTACATCGACAAGACCCATCCAAAACATCTGCCCGCCGATGGGGATGATGCCTTTATCATGAAAGGGGAAAACAGTGAAGATGTTGATATTTATCACCTGGATTCCGTGAATATCGATACGGAAATGATGCACCTCATGGAAAACAACATCAAATACCGGACAGCAGTCGAATTAAAAGCAAGAAAATCAGCCCTGATGAATACTGCCATAGAAGAAGGCGGCAGATAAAATCACGGATGCGTGGTGCAGCTGATATGAAATTAGGTATTGCCCAATCCCTGTGCGCCAGGTATAGTGACAGTCCACACAGATTTTTATTGCATAAAAGGGATGGGATGTATGTGTTTAGCCGTACCCTCAAAAATAATTGATATTCAGGACAGCCTTGCCAGAGTAGAGGTGGACGGGGTGGTGAGAGAGGCCAGTCTGCTTATTTTAGATGATGTGAAAATCGGGGATTATGTCATCGTGCATGCCGGGTTTGCCATCAGCAAACTGGATGAACAGGCCGCGCTCCAGACCCTGGAAGACATGCGCAGTATGCTGGCAGCCGACCGGGACCGGGATGGGGCTTCTGCCGCAGATGTATGAATTCCCATTGCATTGCCAGCCGGCTTGAAATCAGCGGGGTGGTCCAGGGCGTTGGCTTCAGGCCTTTTTTGTTCGCCCTGGCACAAAAACACAACATAAAAGGAGAGGTCTCCAATACCGCCGGCGGGGTTCTTGCCCGGGTGGAAGGCCCCTCATGCAGCTTGGATGCGTTTGTGCACGGGATCACTGCCAACCCCCCGGTTCTGGCCCGGGTGGATAAAATCGATGTAACAACAATACCTGTCTCAGGATTCACAGATTTTCACATCATCCCCAGCCGCGTATCCGAAAGCCGAGCCACCCTGATATCGCCGGATGTGTGTGTATGTGACGACTGCCTTACAGAGATGCGTGATCCCAAAAACCGGAGATTTGCATATCCCTTTATCAACTGCACCAATTGCGGGCCCAGGTTCACCATCATCAGCGATATTCCCTATGACCGGCCCAGCACCTCCATGAAGGATTTTGCCATGTGTCCGGACTGCCGGGCCGAGTATGAAAATCCGGCAGACCGCCGCTTCCATGCCCAGCCCAATGCCTGTCCTGTGTGCGGGCCCCATGTTTTTCTAACTGACAACCAGGGCAGGCAGGTGGCAGGACCTGACAATGCCGCTGCCATGGCCGGGGCCCTGCTCAAAAAAGGCCATATCCTGGCCATCAAGGGCCTGGGCGGGTTTCACCTGGCTGCAGATGCCGCCAATGACCAGGCTGTCCGGCTGCTGCGGCAGCGCAAGCACAGGCCCCACAAGCCTTTTGCCCTCATGGCACGGTCTGCTGACAAACTGCATGGCCATGTGCAGGTGTCTGATGATGAAAAAAAACTGCTTCACTGTTATCACCGGCCCATTGTTCTGGTAAAAAAATATCAGCGGCAAGGCTGTGCAGAAATGTCTACGGCCCTGGCACCAGATAATACCTGTCTCGGCATCATGCTGCCCTATACCCCGCTGCATTACCTGGTTTTTGACACCGGACCGGATATTCTCGTGATGACATCGGGAAACCGGTCTGGTGAACCCCTGTCTGTTGACAACCAGGATGCCCTGGATGCGTTTTCCCATATTGCAGATTATTTTCTTTTGCATAACCGGGATATCTATTTTCGAGCCGATGATTCCATTGTCCGCATCCAGGCACAAAAGTCCCGGTTCGTCCGTCGGTCCCGGGGCTATGCGCCGCTTCCTGTGCAGTTGAACAGGTCTTTGCCGCCTGTTCTCGGCTGCGGGGCAGGTCTGAAAAACACCATCTGCATCACCCGGGGAAACCAGGCGTTTTTAAGCCAGCACATCGGGGATATGGAAAATTACAAAATATATGAATTTTTTTCCCACACCATTGCCCATTTTACAAAAATCCTGGATACCACCCCAAAAATTGTGGCCCATGACCTGCATCCAGGATATATGAGCACAAAATTTGCCGCACAATATGGTGCTGACAGGGAACAGATTGCGACCGGGTCCGGTGATCCTTCTGTTTCCAGGGTTCCTGCCCAGACCCGGATTCCCCTGGTGGGGGTGCAGCACCACCATGCCCATGCGGTATCATGTATGGCGGAAAATAATCTGGATGAGCCGGTGATCGCCATTACCCTGGACGGTACCGGATACGGCACGGACGGCCATATCTGGGGCGGAGAAATCCTTGCAGCCACCTGTGAAACCTTTCAGCGCAAAGCCCATCTGGGCTATGTGCCCATGCCCGGAGGAGATGCAGCTGTGCTGGCGCCCTGGCGCATGGCTGCCGCTGTCTTGTATACCGCCACGGGCAGCAGTTTTCTGGACCTGGACATGCCCTATATCCGGCAGATGGACAGAAAAAAACTGGCATTTGTCTGCCGAATGATGGAAAAGCAGATCAATTGTCCGAAAACCTCCAGCTGCGGCAGGCTGTTTGATGCCGTTACATCTTTGCTGTGCATCCGGCATACCATTTCCCATGAAAGCCAGGCAGCCATGGCACTGGAGACAGAGGCACGAAAGGATACCGGTAAAAAACCGGCTGATCCCTATGCATTCAGCCTGGACCGGACCATGTCCAATGCAGCGGACGATCCTGAATATATTATTGACATGATGCCCTGTATCAAAGACATTGTGGCAGATATTGCCGGGCAGGTGACGGCATCCGTCATCAGCAGCCGGTTTCACCGGACCATCGTGGCTGCCTTTGCTGCAGCGGCAGAAAAAATTGCCGGTTCCGCCGGTCTTGGCAAGGTGGTGCTGTCCGGCGGGGTGTTTCATAATGACATTATTCTTACAGATATGATTCAGGCACTGGAAGAAAAAGGGTTGGCAGTTTTTTCCCATTCCCTCGTACCTACAGGTGACGGCGGGATCTCCCTGGGCCAGGTGGTGGCGGCCGGAGCCAGGATGGGACAGAACCAGTAACGGCCATGCCCTGCCGGGCACAGCACAAAATGAAAGCGGTTAGCGGTTAGCTGTTAGCCGGTAGTAACCAAACAGAGACATGAAATAATTGTAATTGTTTACTGGAAGCTGACAATTGGGTACTGACGGTTTTTTTATCCAAAGCATGATGCAGCAGAAACAAGGAGCAGGCATGGGGCTGAAATATATTGAAGAATTCCGGGATGCAGACCTGGCCAAGACATTGATAAAATGCATCCGCCAGGAGAGCCAAAAACCGTTGCGCCTGATGGAGGTGTGCGGCACCCATACCATGGCCATCTTCCGCCATGGCATTCGGAGTGTGCTGCCGGACAGCATCACCCTCTTGTCCGGACCGGGATGCCCTGTCTGCGTCACCGCACAGAAGGATATTGATGCCTTTGTGGCATTTTCCCGGCTGGAAAATGTGATTGTCTCCACATTCGGGGATCTGATGAAAGTGCCGGGATCAGGCACCACACTGGCCAGGCAGAAAGCTGCAGGCGCAGATGTGCGCATTGTTTACTCAGTGTTTGATGCCGTCACCATAGCAAAGCAGAACCCGGAAAAACAGGTGGTGTTCTGTGCTGTGGGTTTTGAAACCACCATCCCCACCATTGCCGCGGGCATCCTCATGGCACAGGCACAGGATCTGGACAATTTTTGCATACATTCTGCAAACAAACTCACCCCGCCGGCCCTGGCCGCCCTCATGGAAACCGATGGCGTGGACATTGACGGGTTTATTCTTCCCGGCCATGTTTCCGTGATCACAGGCACAGATGCATACCGGCCTGTATTTGAGACCCACCACATCCCTTCTGTCATCGCCGGGTTTGAGCCTGTTGATATTTTGCAGGCCGTCCGCATGCTGGTGCTGCAGAATGAGACAGACAGACCAGCTCTGGAAAACGCCTATACCCGGGCAGTCACAGACCAGGGAAATCTTAAAGCAAAGGCAGTAATGCATCAGGTGTTCACCCTGTGTGATGCTGTCTGGCGGGGTATCGGCACCATTGCCGACAGCGGCATGAAACTCAATTCAGCTTACAGCAGGTTTGATGCAGATACCAGATTTAATCTGGACCTGCATGAGGTGCCGGAGCCCAAAGGCTGTGCCTGCGGCGATATTCTCATGGGATTGAAAACCCCGGATGCCTGTGCCCTGTTCAAACGCACCTGCACCCCCATGACACCGGTGGGCCCCTGCATGGTATCCAGTGAAGGGGCCTGCGCCGCCTATTACAAATATGCCTGACCTAAAGGACTGACAAT
>JAABSB010000155.1 GCA_011390615.1 Desulfotignum sp.
CCGATCTGTTCCTGGTTGTGATCAAACACACCGGTGTCTTCACCGGCAGCCACTTTTCGCAGGCTGTCCCCTGCAAAAGGGAATACATACACATCGTTTTCTTCGGGTACCAGGGCATCTGCACCCAGAAATTCTTTGGTGAAACCGTCCTTGTCCGGCGTATAGGGCAAAGCAAAGTCCCAGGGATGGTTCATGAATTTATAATGGCCGATATCCTGGTGGGACAGGGGCAGACAGGCCCCGGCCCGCAGAGAATCCCTGGCACCCAGACCGCAGGCGGTGATGCCGTAATCCTTTCCAGCTGCCAGTACATCCTGCCACAGGTTCACAATGGCATGGGGGGCTAGGAAAATTTCAAACCCGAACTCTCCTGTATATCCGGATCTGGACAACAGCACCGGGGTGCCGTCATTGAGTTTGACAACACCCGCCTTGGGATGGCCGGCATCAAAATGGCCTTTAAAGGAAAAATAGGGCATATGGTCAAATACCTTTTCCGGCGACTGGATCAGTTTGGACAGGATACGGGCTGCGTTGACCCCCTGTATGTCCATTTTGGCGATTTTTCCGGACAGATCAGTTATGGCAACATCTTTTTGTTTTTTGTGGGATGCCAGGTGTGCAGCAATGGGTCCGCCCATGCCGGCGTTCACGCAGACCATAAACCTTTTGTCTGAAAATTTATACACAATGGCATCATCCAGGCAGTGGCCCTTTCCATCCAGAAAAGCACCGTAAACACATCTGCCTTCAGCCAGGGAGGTCAGGTCCCGGGTAAAGCAGAAATTGAGAAGAGAAAACGCATCTTTCCCATCCACAGTGATACAGGCCATGTGACTGGTGTCAAATATGCCTGCAGACGTCAGGACAGCCAGGTGTTCGTTTTTGACCCCGGTGTCATACCACAGCGGCATGTCGTATCCACCGAAATCAGCCATGTTGGCACCGGCGTTCAGGTGCCACTGGTGCAATGGTGTGGTTTGTAAACTGGTATTCATGGCAGCAACCTTTTTATTAATGGTGTTAAATATTTTTGTATCCTAAAAAATATAGGGAACCTTTAAATTATAGGATTTATACACAACAAATGTTTCCACCGACCGTACCCCCTCAATTTTGGAGATCTCTTCTGTGTAGAATTCCAGAAGGCCAAACCCTTTTTTAAACAGCACAAGGATCACCAGGTCAAACCGTCCCGTGACCACGCTTGCGGAAATAACCCCTTTGAGCCGGCTTATTTCTGCGCCTTTCTCCACCAGGTTCATCTCAGACAGCTTGATGCCGATGATGACCACCCGGTGTCCGGGAAGGGTGGCAGGGTCCACAAGGCCGCAGATTTCCAGGACCCCTTCCTCCTGGAGTTTGTTGACCCTGGAACGGACAGTATTTTCTGTGATCTGCAGTTTGTCCGCTATTTTTTTAAAGGATTTTTTCCCATCTTTGAGTTCTCTTATGATATCAATATTGGTTTTGTCGATTTTCATTCTGCCTCTTTTTGTGCTGAAGAAATGATGAAAACATAAAATTTTTCAATTCATCTTGATATTTAGACCAGTATAATGATAATGTCAATTAATTTTTAAAAAATTTGTGAAAATAGAAATTTTAATTAAAAAATCAATGAAATTCCTTTATAACAGGAAAAAAAATCGTAAAGAAAACACCATTACACCAAAGGAGTAGACCATGGGCAAAAAAATCGTTGTTGTGGGCGGGGGACCGGGCGGTTATGTGGCAGCACTGCGGGCCGCATCACTGGGAGCGGATGTTACGCTGATTGAAAAGGAAAATCTGGGGGGCACCTGTCTGAACTGGGGGTGTATCCCTTCCAAAATCATGAAGAATACGGCTGAGATTCTCCATAAATGCCGCAAGGCAAAAGATTTCGGCATCCATCTGGACGGGGCGGTGCTCCCGGACATGGCCGGGCTCATGGCCAGAAAAGAAAAGATTCTTGATTCCCAGCGTACCGGCATTGCCGGGCTGCTCCAGGGCAGAAACGTACATGTGGAAAAAGGGTGTGGCCGCATCACAGGCAGGGGAACAGCAACAGTCACAGCTGCCGATGGCACCACCACTTCACTGAGCTGGGACAAACTCATCATTGCCACAGGCACCACACCCATGAACGTGCCGGATTTTGCCTTTGACGGCAAAAAAATTCTGTCATCCAATGATATCCTGGTTCTGAGCCATATCCCTGAAACGCTGACCATTGTGGGGGGTGGGGTGATCGGGTGTGAATTCGCCTGTATTTTTGCCGCCTTGGGCACAAAGGTGACGGTGGTGGAGGCCATGTCCAGGCTGCTGCCCCTGCCTTCGGTGGATACATCCACATCCAGGCTGCTGCTGCGGGAGATGAAAAAACAAAAAATTACGGTGTTCTGCGACACGGTTGTCACCGCCTGTGATACATCAGCCAAAGGGTGCAGCATATCTTTGTCCAAAAGCCCGTTCACTGATAATCTTCAGGCAAAAGATCCTAAAAAAGATACCCTGTATTCAGATCTTATGGCGGTGTGCATCGGCAGGACCCCGCTGTCATCTGATCTGGGCCTGGAAACCATTGGCCTTGAAACCGAAGGACCTGGATGGATTCCTGTCAATGACCGCATGGAAACCGGGGTGGAAAACGTCTATGCCATCGGAGATATCCTGGGACCCTCCCGGGTGATGCTGGCCCATGTGGCCTCCCATGAAGGACTGGTGGCGGCAGGCAATGCCATGGGCCAAGAGGAAACCATGTCCTACAATGCCGTGCCCGGCGCCATTTTCACCATGCCGGAAATCGGCACTGTGGGGGTAAGTGAAGGGCAGGCCCTGAAAAGCGGTATGGCCATAGACACCGCATCCGTCAACTTCCGGGTGCTTGGCAAGGCCCATGCCATTGATGAGATCGCAGGAGAAGCCAAAATGGTTGTGGAAAAAGATACCGGCCGGGTTCTGGGGGTGCATCTCATCGGTGCCCATGCCACCGATCTGATTGCCGAAGCCACACTGGCCGTTGCAAAAGGGTTGACTGCACAGGATCTGGCCCATACCATCCATGCCCATCCCACCATGGCGGAAATCATGGGAGAGGTGGCCTCAAAGGCGGTGGGCATGCCGGTGCACGGATAATACGCCCCTGATGCCTTACTCCCCGGCTTCTGTTTAGAAGAAAATGAGGGGGGAGGTAAATGGATTGCGGGTTTCCTGATTTTGGTTGCATATACAATCAAGATGACTCATCAGGCCCCCAGGTAGGCTTTTTTCACATCCGGGTTGTCAAGAAGCTTATCTGTGGGCCCTTCCAGCACCAGAGAACCATTTTCAATGACATATCCCCTCTGGGCGAATTTCAGGGCCAGCCTGGCGTTCTGTTCCACCAGCAGAATGGTGGTACCCAGTTTGTTGATCTCCCTCAAGGCATCAAACATGTCCAGCATGAGCAGCGGGGCCAGCCCCATGGAGGGTTCATCCAGAAGCATCATCTGGTGTCCGGACATATACCCTCTGCCAACGGCCAGCATCTGCTGCTCACCGCCGGAAAGGGTGCCTGCCAGCTGGTGGCGGCGTTCTTCCAGCCTGGGAAACAGGTCAAACACCCATTTTCGGTCCGCTTCAATCTGGTCTTTGTCTTTTCTGGCAAAGCACGCCAGGGTCAGGTTTTCCGTTACGGTAAGGTTACCGAAAATGCGGCGGCCTTCCGGCACATGGGAGATCCCCAGTTTTGACACCACCTTGTCAGCCGAATATTTTAAAATGTTCTGGCCGTCAAATTCCATAACAGATCCGGCTTCACAGGGGATCATCCGGGAAATGGCCCGCAGGGTGGTGCTTTTGCCGGCACCGTTGGCACCGATGATGGTGAGGATTTCACCTGCTGCCACGGAGAAACTGATGCCGTGAAGGGCCTTGATATTGCCGTAGGATACGTTCAGGTTTTGGATGTTCAGCTGCATCAGGTCATATCCTCCTTGCCCAGATAGGCTTCTATCACCTGGGGGTTGTTCTGGATTTCTTCAGGCGGTCCTTCAGCGATCACTTCTCCGAACACCAGGGTCTGGATGGTTTCACACAGCTCCATGACAAATTTCATGCGGTGTTCGATCAGAAAAATCGCCACGTTGAAATCCTGGTGCACCTGGCGGATGATACGGATCATTTTCACCAGTTCATCCGGTGTCATGCCGGCAGTGGGTTCATCTAAAAAAAGCACCTTGGGATTGGTGGCCATGGCCCGGGCCATTTCCACCCGGCGCTGGGCCCCATAGGGCAGGCTTGTCACAAGATCGTTTGCATATTTTTCGATATCAAACAGCTGCATGAGGCGGTGGGCATTTTCTCTGACCCGGCTTTCCTGGTCCCGGCAGGCACGAGAGTTGAAAAATGCACCCAGCAGCCCATAGTCAAGCTGTGCATAATGGGCCATGCGGATATGGTCCACCACATTCATGTGCCGCCACAACGCCAGGTTCTGGAATGTTCTGCCCAGGCCCCTGGCGGCAATCTGATTGGTTTCCAGGCCTTTTATGTTTTTGTTTTCCAGCAGGATCTCCCCTTCAGTGGGGGTGTACACCCCTGTAATCAAATTGAAAATAGTGGTCTTGCCGGCACCGTTGGGGCCGATGAGACCGAAAATCTGTCTGGGTGCAATGTTCAGGTTATAGTTATGAACAGCCCGCAGCCCGCCGAAAAAGTGGGTCATGTTTTCAACATGCAGCAGTGCGGTCATGGGGACACTCCTTGTTGGCGTTTGTGTTTGGCTTCCAGCAGTTTTTTTGCATTGATCTCCGTAAAAGAGATCAGCCCATAGGGCCGGAATATCATGACAAAGATCAGAATCAATGGAATGATGATCCATTTGAACAGCTCCAGGGGGCGCAGGGCCTCACCCAGCACATTGATACTCACCGCACCCACAATGGAGCCCACAATGGAGTTGAGACCGCCGAAGTAGACCATGGCCAGAATTTCCGCCAGGCGGTTGATGCTGAACATGCCCGGGTTGATATAGGTGAGCACATGGGCGAAAAGTCCCCCGGCAATCCCGGCCCAGAAAGCACCGAACATAAAGGCGGTCATTTTGGTTTTACGGGTTTTAACGGTCATGGATTCTGCTGCTGCTTCATCATCTCTCACCGTGTTCAATGCCTTGCCCAGAATCGAGGTGACAAAGTTATGGATGACCCAGATGCACAAAAGGGTCCAGATGAAAATGACGGGCAGGGGGGCAAGATCCGGCTGGCCCCCCATACCCCTGGCTCCGCCGATGAAGTTCAGGTTTTCAACTGCAGACTTGACAATAAACATGAATGCCAGGGAGATAATGGCCAGGTAATCCCCCCTGGTGCGGAAAGAGGGAATAGCTACGGCCAGTGAACCGATGGCGGCAGCCGCGCCCCCA
>JAABSB010000156.1 GCA_011390615.1 Desulfotignum sp.
TCCGGGTCCAGCGGAATCTGGATATACTGGAAAAAGACGGCATGCACATACTGGATCCGGATGCCGGGGCCCTGGCCTGCAAAACCACAGGTGCCGGCCGCCTGCCCGAGCCCTGGTTTATCCTGGACCGGATTATCCACATGCTGAGTCCCAAGGATTTTGCCGGCAGAAAAGTGCTGGTGTCTGCCGGCCCCACCCTGGAACCCATCGATCCTGTCCGGTATGTGAGCAACCATTCCTCCGGCAAAATGGGATATGCCATTGCCAGGGCTGCGGAAATGCGGGGGGCTAAAGTGACCCTGGTGACCGGTCCTGTCAGCCTGGATCCGCCTGTGGGGGTTGACACCCTTCAGGTACAGACCTGCCGGGACATGGCAGATGCCATGATCTCACAGTTTCCTGAGGCAGATATCACCATCAAGGTGGCGGCAGTGGCGGATTTTCGCCCGAAAACCCACACTGATCTGAAAATCAAGAAAACATCCGACCAGGAGGGCCTGACCCTGGAACTGGTCCAGAACCCCGATATTTTACAGCGCTTAGGGGAGATGAAAAGGGCTGACCAGTTTCTGGTGGGATTTGCGGCCGAAACCCATGACCTTGCAGCCAGTGCCCAGAAAAAAATTAAAAAAAAGAATCTGGACATGATCGCCGCCAATCTGGTGGGGGGGAAAGATTCCGGATTTCAGGCAGACACCAACAAGGTCACGTTGTTTTTCAGAAACGGATCCAAAAAAGATCTGGCCTTGATGGACAAGCAGGCAGTGGCCCATACCCTTTTAGACACCATCCTGGAGCAGATCCCATAGACCGGCCATGGCAGTATCCGATCCCATAAACACAGGCCCATCTGTCGATGATCTGCTGGCGGTTATCCAGGATTTATCCCAGTATCTCAGGTGCCAGAAAACCCTTGGGTTTGCCCGGTATGACCTGTCACCGCAGTCCCGGGCCATTCTGGAAACCTGGGGAAAAAAACAAAAATCACCCGGATCAGCCCCTGATTTTCATTCCCATGGTCCTGCATCGGCAGCCATTGTTATTGTGGACAGCAAAGGTACTTTTTTTTCCGGGGAGGCCGGTGATCTGCTAAAAAAGATTCTAACTGCCATGCAGGTCTCTTTTGATGGGGTATCTCTCTGCAATGCTTCAGATCCGGCTGCGGTCAAAAACCATGTGCAGGCTGTGCAGCCGAACACCGTCATTGCCCTGGGAAGTCGTGCCGCAACAGTGGTGACAGGCAGGCAGGAACCGCTGGAGAACCTGCGGGGCCGCTTTTTCACTTTTCAGGGTATCAAAGCCATGCCCACCTATCATCCGCTGCAGCTGCTGGAAAATCCCGCCCTGAAACGGCCGGTGTGGGAAGATATGCAGCAGGTGATGAAAATACTGGAATCAGGCCATGATCGTTGACAGATTCATGGATATCCTGGTTGCGGAAAAAGGGTATTCTCCCCATACCTGCCGGGCATACCGGTCGGATATCATGGATTTTATCCGGTTTTTTGCTGGAGATCAGGATAAAAAAGATCCTGCTGAAGAAAATGCGCAAGCATATGACATGTGGCTGCAGCAAGAGTTTGCCGCCCGGGTGGCAGACCTGGTACCGGGAGATGTCAAAACATACCTGGCCCAGCAGGTCCGGGCCGGAAAGCAGAAAAAAACCCTGTCCCGCAGGTTGTCTGCCCTCAAAGCGTTTTTTGCATTCCTGGTGCGGGACAAGCAGATGGCAGCCAATCCTGCCGAAGGGATCCCGTTTCCCAAACTGGGCAAAACCATTCCCCGGGTGTTGACCGTGGAGGATGTGTTCCGCCTGCTGGATTCCATAAAAAGCGACACCTGGCTGGAAAAGCGCAACTGTGCCATGTTTGAAACCTTTTATTCCACTGGCATGCGGATTTCGGAAATCCATGGCCTGGACATGGGTCACATTGACTTTCACAACCAGGTGATTAAAGTCTTGGGCAAAGGCGGCAAACAGCGGATGGTGCCGGTGGGGCGCAGGGCTGTGGCAGCGGTGAAATCTTATAGAAAAGCATTGTCAAAGGATCCGGACCCTGTGTTTGTGAACAAGGATTTCGGGCGGCTGTCCACCCGGTCCATCAGCAGGATCCTGGACAAGATTGTCAATCAGTGCGGCCTGCATGTGCCGGTATCCCCCCATGTGCTGCGCCACTGTTTTGCCACCCATATGCTGGATTCCGGGGCAAACCTGCGGGGTATCCAGGAAATTTTAGGCCATGCCAGCCTGTCCACCACCCAGGTGTACACCCATGTGAGCATGGACCATTTGATGCAGGTGTATGACAAAGCACACCCAAGGAGTTGATACAACAACATGAGCAATGATACATTTCACGGCACCACCATCCTGGCCCTTCGCACAGATAAGGCAGTGGTAATGGCAGGAGACGGCCAGGTCACCCTGGGCAGTATCGTGACCAAGCACAAGGCAAAAAAGGTGAGACGGATTTTCCATGACCAGATCATCACCGGGTTTGCCGGTGCCACCGCCGATGCCCTGACCCTGTCTGAAAAACTCGAAGAAAAACTGGAACGGTACAACGGCAACCTGACCCGGGCCAGTGTGGAGCTGGCCAGAGAATGGCGCACCGACAAATATTTGCGGCGCCTGGAAGCCATGATGATAGCTGCCGATGTGCACAACACCTATCTTCTGTCCGGCAACGGTGATGTGATCGAGCCGGACCACGGGGTGATCAGCATCGGGTCGGGCAGTCCTTCGGCCCAGTCTGCGGCAGTGGCCCTTATGGAAAACACAGACCTTTCCCCGGAGCAGATTGTGGAAAAAGCCATGAAAATTGCTGCTGATTTGTGTATTTATACCAACCATGAGATCACCATGGAGGTGTTGGATGTTAGCAGTTAGCTATTAGCTGTTAGCTGTTCGTAGGAGCAGCAGGAATGATTTGTAATTGTTTACTGGAGCGGAACACTGAGTACTGATGGCCGATGGCTTTCCCAAGTATGACTAACCATTGTTAATGATTTAATGAACAGACTGGAATATATTGATGAAAGATTTAAAGCCCAGAGAAATTGTAAAAGAACTTGACAAATATATCATCGGCCAGAAAGATGCCAAAAAATCAGTGGCCATTGCCCTGCGCAACCGCTGGCGCCGGCGCCAGGTGGAACCGGATCTCCAGGATGAGATCGCCCCGAAAAATATCATTCTCATCGGCCCCACAGGTGTGGGCAAAACTGAAATTGCCAGGCGCCTGGCCAATCTTACGGACTCGCCCTTTTACAAGGTGGAGGCATCCAAGTTCACTGAGGTGGGGTATGTGGGCCGGGATGTGGAATCCATGATCAGGGATCTTGTGGAATTGACCGTGAACACCCTCAAGGCCAGGCAGCAGGAAGCGGTCCAGGAAAAAGCAGCCAGGCTGGCCGAAGAACGGGTCCTGGATATTCTGCTGCCCCCGACTCCAAGATCCAACGTCCCGGAAGACAACAAACCCATCCAGATTTCCGATCACACGGCACAGAACCAGGACACCGGTTCCGGTACCAGAGAAAAACTCAGAACCATGCTCAGGGCCGGTAAACTGGATACCCGGCAGATTGACCTGGATGTGGCGGACAGATCCTCTCCCATGGTGGAAATTTTTTCCAATTCCGGGATCGAGGAAATGGGGATCAATGTCAAGGACATGCTGGGCAATCTCATGCCCAAGTCCACCAAGCGCAGAAAGGTGAGTGTCAAAGAGGCGTTGAAGATCCTGACCCAGGAAGAGGCAGCCCATCTGGTGGACATGGACCGGGTGAAAACCGATGCAGTGGCCATGGTGGAGCAGTCCGGCATTATTTTTATCGATGAGATCGACAAGATTGCGGGCAAGGAAAAAAGCCAGGGGCCCGAGGTGTCCAAAGAAGGGGTCCAGCGGGATCTGCTGCCCATTGTGGAGGGCAGTTCCGTGCCCACCAAATACGGGATCGTGAAAACCGACCATATTCTGTTCATCGCTTCAGGTGCGTTTCATGTGTCCAAACCATCAGACCTGATTCCGGAACTCCAGGGCCGGTTTCCCATCCGGGTGGAACTGACCTCCCTGGGAGCGGATGAATTTGTGCGGATCCTGACAGAACCCAAGAACGCCCTGGTGCTCCAGTACATTGCCCTGCTGCGCACCGAGGGCGTGGACATCTCATTTACCCAGGATGCAGTGGAAAAAATTGCCGCCATAGCGGTGGATGTGAATGCCTCCACGGAAAATATTGGGGCGCGGCGGCTGCACACCCTCATGGAAAAGCTGCTGGAGGAGATTCTTTTTGCGGCCCCGGATGTGGCAGATCCGCAGATAAAAATTGATGCCGCCTTTGTGGAAAAACAGTTGATGGATATTGTGAAGAACGAAGACCTGAGCAGGTATATCCTATGATGCCGGATTCCCCTGACACGAAGACCTCTGACCCGAAAACCCGGGACCCGAACAGTGCGAAAAAGCCCAGTGTGGCGGATATTCTGGTGGAGGCCCTGCCGTATATCCAGCAGTTTTCCACCAAAACCATTGTCATTAAGTATGGCGGCCATGCCATGGTGGATGAAAAGCTGAAACGCGACTTTGCCAATGACATCACCCTGCTCAAATTCATCGGCATCAATCCTGTGGTGGTGCACGGCGGCGGTCCCCAGATCAGCAAGGTGCTGTCTGCCATGGGCATCACCTCCACATTTATCCGGGGGATGCGGTATACCGATGATGCCACCATGGATGTGGTGGAGATGGTTTTAGGCGGCAAGGTCAACAAGGATATTGTGGCCCGGATCAACCAGGAAGGGGGCAGGGCAGTGGGCCTCACCGGCAAGGACGGGAGCCTGATCCTGGCGGAAAAAATGAAGATATATGTCCAGGATGACCGGGAAAAACCCCCGGAGATTATCGATCCGGGCATGGTGGGGGATGTGGTGTCAGTGAACCCGGAGATCATCCATACGTTGACCGAAAAAGGGTTTATTCCCATTATTGCGCCGGTGGGTATCGGCAAAAAAGGGGAAACATACAACATCAATGCAGATGTGGTGGCATCAAAGATTGCCGCATCCCTGGGAGCGGAGCGCCTGATTCTGGTGACCGATGTGGATGGTGTTCTGGATCAGGATCAGAAACTTGTGTCTTCCGTCAATGGCACCGATATCCGGCAGATGATCCAAGAGCGTCAGATACAGGGCGGCATGATTCCCAAGGTGGAGTGTGCCCTGGCTGCATTGAAGAGCGGGGTGAAAAAAGCCCATATCATCAACGGGAAAATATCCCATGCCGTGCTGCTGGAGCTGTTCACGGATTCGGGGATCGGGACCCA
>JAABSB010000157.1 GCA_011390615.1 Desulfotignum sp.
TTGAATGCCTGGCGCAGCAGGAAAATACCAAAAGCACTGGCCATGTAGGGCAGGCCGATGCCGGTGATGGTGTCGACCAGCCGGAAGCGGGACAGGGTGACGTAATTTTCCACGATGAGAATTTCCGGAGTGATCATCAGCTGGATCAGCACCAGGGCAAATACCACCTGCCGCCCCGGAAAATCAAACCGGGCAAAGGCATAGGCAGCCAGGGTGCACAGCACCAGCTGGCAGGACAGGATCAGGGTTACCAGAACCACCGTATTGACGGCATACCGCAAAAAAGGAGCCCGGGACAGGGCCTCGGCAAAATTGTCCAGGGTCAGAGGGGCACCCAGCGTGAAATTGACGGCATAGGCCCCTGGATGAAATGCGGCCCAGAAGGCATACACCAGCGGCGAGATCCAGAGCATGGCCAGTACCCAGGCTGCCATGACCTCCAGATAGGTATATAAATGGTCGACAATGCGTGTCATCGGTAATGCACCCTTTTGTCCAGAATAAAGAACTGCCCCAGGGCCATGGCTGCCAGCAGCACCAGCAGCACCACGGTCAGGGCAGCTGCATAATGGGTTTCAAAATAGGAAAACGCGGTTTCAAAAATATAGTACAGCAGCAGGTTGCTGGCATTGTCCGGTCCCCCCTTGGTGAGAACGAACAGGTGATCCACCAGCTTGAAGGAGTTGAGCACCGCATTGATGAACACGAACAGGGTGGTGGGCATGAGCAAAGGAAACATCACCCGGAAAAAATAGGTCCAGCGCCCGGCCCCTTCCAGGCGGGCGGCCTCTTTGAGCTCCGGCGGGATGTTCTGCATGGCAGCCAGATAAAAGATCATGAAGAACCCGGCTTCCTTCCAGATGGTCATGACCATGATGGCCGGCAGCACCGTGGCCGGGTCCCCCAGCCAGTTGCGGCCGGAAATACCCACTGCGGTCAGGATCTGGTCGATGAGGCCGATGTCCGGTGTGTAGAAAAACAGCCAGATGTTGGCCACGGCGATCATGGGCAGGATGGTGGGGGTGAAGTAGGCCATGCGCACCAGGGAGCGGCCGGGCAGGGCCCGGTTCACAAAAAGGGCCATGACAATGGCCAGGGCGATGGAGGTGGGAATGGTCCCCAGGGCGAACCACAGGTTGTTGCCCAGTACCTTCCAGAACACCGGGTCTTCGATCATCATCCGGTAGTTATCCAGGCCGGTGAATTGGGAGGGCCGGATAGCCGTCCCTTTGGAAAACAGGCTTTTCACCACCGTGGTCACCGTGGGATAATGGGTAAAGGCGATGAGCAGGATGGCTGCCGGCATCAGAAGAAGCCAGGCATGCACGTGATTTTTCCGGGGTAGCTGCATGGTGTGCCGTTTTTTCCCTGTTATTCTATTCCGTGCCGGGACCGGAATTTATTCCCGGCACGGAACAGGAAATGGTTGGGGTTACCGGTAGGGTTTCAGGAGCCGGTCCGCTACCCCCTGGGCTTCCTTGAGGGAGGCTTCCGGTGTCTTGGCGCCGGTCAGGGTTGCCTGAATCGCATCATCCAGGGTTTTTCGGATCCGGCCGGTCTGATAGGTGGACAGTTCGGCTGTGGCATGGGACAGCTGGTCTCTGGCCACGGCAGCATAGGGAAATCCGGCAACATAGTCTTTGAGAGCCGCTGTGTCATAGGCAGCCGGGCTGACCCCCATGTAGCCGGTTTTGATGGACCATCTGGCTGAATTTTCCGGGCTGGTCATGAATTTGATCAACTGCATGGCGGCCCGGCGCTCATCGGGTGTGGTCTGTTTGAAGATGTAAAAGTTCCCGCCCCCGGTGGGGGTACCCCGCCGTTTGCTGGCCGGCAGCATGGCCACACCGAAGTCAAAATCTGCATTGTCTTTCACCGCTGTCAGGTTGCCGGTGGAGTGCCACATCATGGCGGTTTTCCCCTCCAGAAAGTTCTGGCGCAGGGTGCCCCATTCAATGGTGCCGGAAGGCATCACCCCGTGTTTTGCCCCTAAGTCCTTCCAGAACTGCAGGGCTTCAATAACGGCCGGGTGGTCAAAATAGGTGGTGTTGCCGTCTCCGTTCATCAGCACCTGGCCGTTCTGCATGGCCAAAGCCCCGAACATCCAGTAGGGGTAGCCGGTGGACGGGATCATGACCCCCCAGCGGTCGGCTGTGGTGATTTTTTTGCCCATGGCCACCATCTCGTCCCAGTCGGCCGGGGGCTGTTCCGGATCCAGACCGGCTTTTCTGAACAGATCCTTGTTGTAGTACATCACAATGGTTGACCGCTGAAACGGTATCCCCCAGGTTTTTCCAGCGGTTTTTCCGTTTTCCATGAGGGTGGGATAAAAGGAATTCAGCCAGGCTTTTTCCTCTGCCGTCTGGACCACATCATCGAACGCAACGATGGCATCCTGTTCGATCAGTTCATAGATATCAATGGAAAACAAAACCGACAGCTGGGCCGGCTGGCCGCTTTTCAGGGCAGCAAGGGCCTTGATGCGGGCATCATTGTAGTTTCCGGCATAAATGGCATTGACCGTGATACCGGGATTTTCCGCCATGAATTGATCCACCATGCCGTCGATCACCTGGGTCAACGGCCCGCCCACCGCCACGGGATAATACATGGTCAGTTCCGTCTGTTTGGCTGCTGCCGTGCCTGCTGTCAGGCAGACACTCAGCAGCAGCCCCATCATCATCAATTGCATTTTTTGAAGCATTTTTCTTTTCTCCTTTACAGTGTGGGTTGGTTTCCTTTTTCACTAAAGGCCATGCCCTGAAGGGCACGGCACCCTGCACAAAAATTCAAAAGGTTATAAAAAATCTCCCGATAACCGCCTGCCGGTTTTGTCAAACAGACAGACCGCGGCCTTTGGCCAGCTGACATGGACCCGGGCCTCAGGATCCGAAGATACCTTGTTGCCGGTTCTGGCAAACAGGATCTGGTCGTCCAGCCTGATGCGGACAATGGTTTCCGATCCCAGATAATCGGCAGCGACAATCTGTGCCGGCAGACCGGTGTCGCCGATACGGACATGTTCCGGCCGCACCCCCACCATCCCCTGGTGGAGGTGCATTGTTTCCATTTCTGCGTCAGAAGGAAAGTCATCCAGTGCAGCAGCGGCCTGGCGGCTGCTCAGCATCAGCAGGTTCATGGGCGGTGACCCCAAAAACCGGGCCGCAAAAGAGGTATCCGGGCGGTCATACAGGGCATGGGGCGGACCTGCCTGTTCCACCCGGCCGCTGTTGAGCAGAATCACCTGGTCCGCCATGGTCATGGCCTCCACCTGGTCATGGGTGACATAAATCATGGTCAGCCCGACCTCTTTTTGGAGCCGGTGGATCTCCCCCCGCATCTCGGCCCGGAGTTTGGCATCCAGGTTGGACAGGGGTTCGTCCATGAGACATACCTGCCGGCGGGATACAATGGATCTGGCCAGGGCCGCCCGCTGGCGCTGCCCACCGGACAACTGGGACGGCCGCCTGTCCAGCAGATCCTGGAGCCCCACCATTCGGGCGGCTTCTGCCAGCCGTTCCTGCTGCCGGGCTTTTGACACCCGCCGGACCTTCAGTCCGAAAAGAATGTTTTCCCGGACGCTGAGATGGGGAAACAGTGCATAGGACTGGAAAACCATGGATACCCCCCTGCGGGCAGGGTCCTCATGGGTGATCTCTTTGTCCCCGATGCGGATAGTTCCGGAAGATACGGTTTCCAGGCCGGCAATCAGGCGCAGTATCGTTGACTTGCCGCAGCCCGAGGGCCCCAGCAGCACTGTCAGGCTTTTTTCAGGCACCGTGAACGACACCTGGTCCACCCCTGTGACGGTTCCCCAGGTTTTTGTCAGGTTGTGGATGTCGATGCGGCTCACAGGCTGTCTCCATGGCATACAATCAACTGGGCACCGGATTTGTGCATCATTTCGCAAATGGCGGGCGGGGGGGTGCGGTCACAGAAGACTTTACTGGCTTCCTGGATATGCCCGCCCCGGACATGGGCACACCGGTTGAACTTGGAATGGTCCAGCACCAGAAATATCTCCCGGCTGTTCTGTCGGATGATCTGCCGGGCCCGCACCTCTTCTTCATAAAAATCCAGCAGGGTGCCATCCTCGTCCACCCCGGCCACACCGTAAATGCCGATATCCACTTTATAGGCCTGGAACAGCTCCACTGTTCCTACACCGAGGATGTCCCGGTCTTCGTTGCGCAGTCGGCCCCCGGCGATGGTGACTTCAAAACCGGGATTGGTGCAGGCCAGCAGGGCCAGGTTGAGGTTGTTGGTGAAGATCCGCAGCTGATCATGATCCAGCAGGGCCCTGCAGATGATCTCAGGGGTTGTGCCGATGCTGAAAGCCACAGATACCCCGTTGGGCACATGCCGGGCCACCTCCAAAGCAATGGCCTGTTTCTCGTCGTGCTGCAGCACCTGCCGCCATGCATAGGCGGTGTTGCCGGTCATGTTCAGGCGCTGGATCCCGCCCCTGACCCGCCGGGCCATGCCACGCTCACACAGGCTGTTCATGTCCCGCCGGATGGTCTGTTCCGCCACATCAAAATGGGTGGCAAGATCTGCGACCCCGACAAAATCCTGCTGCCGGATCATTTCCATAATTCGGGCCTGCCTTTCAGACAATGGCTGGATTCTGTTGGAAAAACCACTGCTTTGCCGGGTATTGTTCATTTGAACAGACATCCTTTCCATCTGGTTTGTTTGGAATGTCTAAGTGTATAAAATATGGATGTTGGGGTTTTATTACATGCAAATGAGTATTGTATAAAAATTCAAATGAATATTCTTTCAGGCAAAGGCATCGCTTGTGGGTGTCAAAAGGGCAGGAAAAGCGCAAAATATTCAAAATAAGAATCTCTTAACGCATTTTTAAAAAAAGCCTAATAAAAACCAAATATGGGGGCTGTATTTTGCAACCATTGAAGATCGGTAACCAGTTGTTTATGGATTTTTTACGAAGGTTTTTTACAATTGAATTGTGGGAGCGGTGTTAGCCATGTATTTTGTTCATGATATTCCGGGAAGGCTTCGCGTAAAGATCGAGTATCTGAAAAATCATCCTGAACGGCTCAAGGAAATAAGCACACTGCTGGATGTTACCGGTGTTTTCAGGGTGAAAAGCAATGCCTTGACCGGCAGTACTGTGGTTGAATATGACCCTGACCTGGTAAGTTCCGGCCGTCTTTTGGATATCCTGAAAACAAACGGGTATGCCATTGATCTCCAGAAAAATGCCATCAACCGGAAAATCAGGGAAACCCATGAAAAAATGGCGATGAAGGTCAGCAAGGCGGCTGTTTCATGGCTTGCAGGCA
>JAABSB010000158.1 GCA_011390615.1 Desulfotignum sp.
GCTGCCATGAGCTCTGTGATGACACGGATCTGCTCTGAAGATGCAAGGCCAGCCTTTACCGCTGTATTCATGATGCCGGTACCCAGGGGCTTGGTGAGTATCAGATCATCACCGGGCAGCAGCCCCTGGTTGGTCAGAATCTTATCCGGGTGAACAAACCCGGTAACAGACAGCCCGTACTTGAGTTCATCATCTTCGATGGAATGACCGCCTAAAAGCACGGTGCCGGATTTTTCCAGGACGTGCAGACCGCCGGCCAGGATATCCCGCAGCACTTTTATGTCCATTTTCCCCAGGGGAAACGCCACCAGGTTCATGGCGGTTTTGGGAACACCGCCCATGGCATATACGTCGGACAGGGCATTGGCAGCTGCGATACGCCCGAAATCATAGGGGTCATCCACAATGGGGGTAAAAAAATCCACGGTCTGAATCAGGGCCAGGTCCGGGCTCACCTGGTAGACCCCGGCATCATCTGCCGTCCCCATTCCCACCAGCACATTTTTATCTGTGGGAATGGACAATCCTTCCAAAACAGCTGCCAGGTCCCCTGGCGGCAGTTTGGCAGCTCAGCCCGCCCCTTTTACACACTGGGTCAACCGGAAATTTTGCAGCATATTATCTGGCTTTTTACTCATATTCTCTCCTTTGTTCGGCCGACCATGGCAACAATTTAAACAGCCCATGTTCAGACCGGTCCAAAAATCTATTATCCCTGAATTCAGGCCATCAATCAAATTGAATATTTCTTTGCTATTTTGTATTTCTATAGAAAATATCAATAGTTCTCTGGTGTGAATTTTTGGGGTGTATCTGTTTTCGTATAAAATTTCAGACTTTCGGAGTAAAAAAGAATGTTTTAATTATGGAAAAACCGGTGCTGTATGGCAATCAAATGGCAGGAACCGGCAACCCCCTGAGGCGGTAATAGGCACCGTAGATCTGCCTGATCTCGCCGGACGTAATCATTTGCCGGACAAGGCTTTCAAAATGCGGGATCTCTTTAAGGATGGTGGAATTTTTGGAAATGCCGATGTGGATATCTTTTCTGCGGCTGAAACGGAAACCGGCAATTTCAATCCGGTCTGATATCCCTATTTTATACCCAAGATCAATGCCGGCCCCTTCCGGCAAAATGACTGCATCAATCCTGCCGAGCAGCAGCTTGTTCAGACTCAGTTCGCCTCTGGGTACAGGATCTTTTCGAATTTTTTCATCCGCATCAAACCGGGGAAAATACCTGGCACCAATTGTGGTTCCGATGGTCAGATCATACAGGTCTTTATACCGGGTGATGCGGTCAGATCTGTTTTTAGGAACAAAAAAAACCGCGTCAGATCTGTTTTTATAGGCTGGTTCCACAAAATGGATATACGCTTCCCGCTCCGGAGATTTGAGCAGCCCCACCATAAAATCGATTTCACCGTCCTCCATCATGATCAGGCGCCGCTTAAACGGCGCCTGTATCAGAACCAGTCTGACATTCAGCCGATCTGCAATGGCATGCAGGATGTCTGAATTAGGCCCCTCTTCTTCAGCACTGCCGGTTACAGATGACACGATAACATCACGGGCTGCTGCAGAAGAAGACAAACCCGACATCAGAAGGCAGATATACAGACAGATACACAATGCAGAAAATCTCATTTTCCCATACTTCATGCTGATACACTGTATTTGAATATTCATGAAAAAAAAGGCATAAGGATCTGGTGCATCCCCCTATTTTGTTATCCTGTCTTTCCCTGATATCAGCTATTTTGAGACCTGTAAAGACAAAATCAACAGAATCAGAACCTCCTGCCCGCCCATCTGCCTTAAAAATGTGCCAGCATCACCTCAAAATGGTCCACCCATATCTCCACAAACGCATCATACTCAGCTGAGGTCTTAAGCACTGTTTTGCAGTCAATCCCGGCTTTGGTGAGCACCGATTTCCGGAGCACAAAAAAAATCCCGATAAGGTTACTTATCGGGATATCGTTGGTATTGTTGGCTCCCCAGCACGGACTTGAACCGCGGACCCATTGGTTAACAGCCAATTGCTCTGCCAACTGAGCTACTGGGGAGCAGTGCCTTGAATCAAGACTTGCTGTTTATATAAGATCGGCTGGTTCCTGTCAAGGAGAAAAAACAAAAAATTGACATTGATTCCGGTAATGGTTACCATTCAATGTAAACACAGAACATAGAAGCAAAAAGGATTGTCGTACCCATGGAAAACATACAGGCACAACCCGCCAATACCCTTTCAATACCCGTCAGACCGCAATCTGGAAACATTGATCCGGCCCGTCAGAACCAGCAGGTGCCGGCCCAGGATACTGATATAACCCAGGAAACCAGCCGTCCTGTCCAACAGGCCTTTGACGTGCAGATTTCCAGTCAGGCCCGGGACCAGGCGGATGCTGCTGCATCTGACACAGCACAAAATACTGAGGCCCAAAGAACTGCTCCTCCTGAAATACAACCGTCCGGCCAATCATATCCAGAAAGAGGAAATATATTGAATATAGTGGCTTGATATCTTCAATAAGCCTGGACATTATCCTTATATTATAAGGATAATATCAGGTATAAGGACACTGTCAGTAAAGCTTTTACATATATTCAGGAAAAATATAAAAACCATGATCACTGAACACGGCATTGTCACCCAGACCGATTCCGGCACCGCCTGGATAAAAACCAACAGGGCAGGCGCATGTGAAGGATGCACAGCAAAAGACAGTTGCGGCACAATGCACAGGGGCCAGGAACTGGTGGTGGAGGTTTCCAACACCCTTGGGGTTCAGGCCGGTGATTCGGTGGTCATCGGCATTGAAACCAAACCGGTCATGCTGCTGACTTTCCTGGTCTATGTGGTCCCGATTATCTGCCTGGTGATCGGCGCCCTGGCCGGAGATGCCCTGGCCCCGTTACTGAACATTAATGCCTCTTTATTTGCCATGGTGCTGGGATTTTCATCATTTGCCGCTGCTTTTTTTATTCTCCATAAAAAATCGGCTGTTTTAAATCAGAAGCAGGGGTACAAACCCGTGCTTGTCCGGAAAACCAAAACCGTCATTCCTGTCTCCTGCACCACGCCTTCAAAATAATTTTTTTTCTTGCCAACCCGGCAACAATATACTATATACGCTGCCAGTTGTGGGTTTGTCTCCTAAACTCTAACCCTTAAACTGGAAGAATTACATATGACATCACAACCACACCTGAAGGCAGCGGTTCTGATCATGGCCGTTTTTTTGATCACAGGAATTGTATGCTATGCTTCTTTTTCACCGACACCCCCGGCCGACCCAATCCGACTGGTGTTTCAAAATGATGCCGGCAAAGTTCTTTTCACCCACCAGACCCACACAGACACATATCTTCTGGACTGTCTGGACTGTCACCATAACCTTATGGATGATGATGAGTACAACTGCAGCACGTGCCATGAGGAAACCGGTGATGAATTCCTGTTGTCCCGGACCGATGCATTTCATGAACAATGTATTGGATGCCACGCAGATTATGGTGCCGGACCTGTAGATTGCAATTCCTGTCATGTGATGTAGGAAACTGGTTTGAATTGTTTTTTTTACAAAAACACAGAAGCCATGACCACAGCTTTTTTTCGAAACAAGGACGGAACTCATGATTAAACGATCTTTTTTTGCGCTATCCAAGCCCAGGCTGACCTATGACCTGCTTGAGCCGAACCCTGACGAGCCCCAGACCATTTCTTTGCCAGACCATTTGACACTGTTATTGGCAGATACCATTGACAGCACCAGGCCGGCCTTGATCAAAAAAGGCGATCCAGTAAAAAAGGGACAGAAACTGGCGCTTTACATGGACAGCACTGCATATGCAATTTCTCCTGTGGCAGGCACCATAAAATCAATTGAAAATTATTCAGATGATTTCGGAAAAATTGACACATGCATCACCATTGCCCATGATCCGGAAAAAGCATCTGACATTGCACCGTTAGACATTTCAGAAGAGATATCCTTTGCCGCCCTGCATCTGCAAAAACTGCCCGGTGCCCCCCCTTTCGATATCCTGGCAGATGAGAATTTCAACATCAGGACAATCATCATCACCGGTGCAGAAACAGACCTTTTGACCACCACCTCCCAGTATGTAACCACCTCCCATATCCGGGATCTGGAACAGGGAGCCAGGATACTCAAACAGATCACAAATGTTTCCAAAATCTGCATTGCCCTGCCTGAAACCCTTAACGGTAATGCCCCTATCGATTCCCTCCAGGTGTTGCAAACCGGCGCTGTGTACCCTGACACCCTGCCGGCCATGATCATGAAAGACCATCTGGACATGGTGCTGCCTGCAGGTAAAACTCCGGAAGACATGGGGATCTGCTTTATCCGGGCGGAAGCGGTTGTCTCCCTGGCCAGAACCTTTGAAACCAAAGCCCTGGGTTTTGACAAACACCTTACCCTGGTTGACAAAACAGGAACCCGGCACCGGATAAAAACGGCCATTGGCACACCGTTAAGCAGCATATTCAAACACCTGGAAATCCAGGTAAACGATCTGGACCGCATCATTATCGGCGGCCCCATGCGGGGAACTGCCATCTTTACAACACACCACCCGGTAACACCGGACATGGATACGGTAGTGATCCAGGACCGGGAGATTCTCCCGAAAATTTCAGACACCCCCTGTGTCAACTGCGGCAAATGCATCCAAGTCTGTCCGGCCAGTATCCAGGTCAACCTGCTGGTGCGGTTTCTGGAAGTTGACCAGTATGAAGAAGCAGCAGATAAATATGATCTTGACGCCTGTATCGAATGCGGATTATGCAGCTATGTGTGTACATCACAGATCGCCCTGGGCCAGTATATCCGGCTGGGGAAACATGAACTGCGCAAACTGCGAGCAGATGTTTAAAAGGGAGACTGCCCATGAATAATACCAAACTCACCGTTTCCCATGCACCGTTCTGGCATGACGGAGACAGCCTGTTCCAAAAGAACCTCAACTATATGCTGGCCCTTTTACCGGCCGCCATTTTCGGTATCCTGCAATTTGGTGCCCCTGCCTTAGGGGTAATGGCGTTGTCGCTTT
>JAABSB010000016.1 GCA_011390615.1 Desulfotignum sp.
CGGCATAATCCAGATTTTCCAGATCCGGCGGCTGTTTGCCCTGTTTTTCAATCAGATCCATGCAGTTCTTGATAACGGTAAGGTTTCGCAACCCCAGAAAATCAAATTTTACCAGCCCCAGTTTTTCCACATAATTCATGTCAAACTGGGTGATGGTTTCCCCTTCCTTGCCCCGGAACAGCGGCAGGTACTGGTTAAGGGGCTTGTCCGACACCACAACACCGGCAGCATGGGTGGAGGCGTGCCGGGGCAGGCCTTCCAGAAGCAGGGCGGTCTCCAGCATCTGGGTCTTTTCTTCGGAACCGGCACATTTTTCCTGGATGGCCGGCACTTCCGCCAATGCTTTTGTCAGATTTTTGGCCCCGTCCGGAATCAGCTTGGCAATTTCATCCACTTCAGACAACGGCACACCCAAAGCCCGGCCCACATCCCGGATCACAGCCTTGGCCTTGAGCTTGCCAAAGGTGATGATCTGGCAGACATATTCAGGACCGCCGTACCGGTCAATGGTGTAATGGTAAACCCTGTCCCGGCCTTCAATACAGAAATCCACATCAATATCCGGCATGGATATTCTGGAAGGGTTCAAAAACCGCTCAAAAATCAGGCCGTGTTCAATGGGATCCAGGGCAGTAATGTCCATGGCATAGGCCACCATGGACCCGGCAGCCGACCCCCTTCCAGGGCCCACCGGCACCCCTATTTTTCTGGCATGGGCGATAAAATCCGCCACAATGAGAAAATACCCTGGAAATCCCATATCCAGAATGATCTTTATTTCATAGGCAATACGGTCCCGGTATTCCTGTTCTTTGATGTCGGGATTCTGTTTTTTGATGCGGGCCAGTTTTTTTTCAAACCCGGCCATGGCCTTTTTCTGGAAAATCTGTGCCTCACTGCCTTCATCATCTGCTGCATACTTTGGAAAATGGTATGTTTTATCATCAAATTCCACATTGCAACGGGCCGCAACCTTTCGGGTGTTTTCAACGGCCCCGGCAAACTGCCCGAGGCTGTCCATCATTTCTGCAGGGGATTTGAAATACAGCTGGTCAGAGTCAAATTTAAACCGGTTCTGGTTGGTAATGGTATCCCCGGTCTGGATACACAGCAGGATATCATGGGCTTTTTTGTCCGCTTTATTCAGATAATGGCAGTCATTGGTGGCCACCATGGGAATGGACAGCCGGTCACTGATATCAGCGATACCCTGGTTGACCTTTTGCTGGATCTGCATGCCGTTTTCCTGAACTTCCAGAAAAAAATTGTCCTCACCCAGAGTTTCCAGATAAAACCGGGCAGCCGCTTCAGCGCCTGCCATGTCATTTTGGATGATGGCCTTGGGAATATCACCCTTCAGGCAGGCAGACAACCCAATGAGCCCGGTAGCATGGGCAGCCAGCAGTTCTCTGTCGATCCTGGGTTTGTAATAAAACCCGTTGAGCTGGGCAATGGACACCAGTTTACACAGGTTGGCATATCCTTCCCGGTTTCTGGCAAGCAGCACCAGGTGGCTTAATCCCTTGTGGTCCATCTGGGTTTTGTGGTTGATGGTCCTGGGGGCCACATACACCTCGCACCCCAGTATGGGTTTTATGTCCGCTTTTCTGGCTTTTTCATAAAACGCCGCCACCCCGAACATGGTGCCGTGGTCGGTCATGGACACGGCATCCATGCCGTATTCTTTGCATTTTTGCAAAAGCGGGTCCAGACGGATGGCACCGTCCAGCAGGGAATATTCTGTATGCAGATGCAGATGGTAAAACAAACAGGAAGGGTCGGTCATGGGCGTCAACTGCTTTCCACTCTATAGTTGGGTGCTTCCTTGGTAATCACCACATCATGGACATGGCTTTCTTTTAATCCGGCTGCAGTGATTTTCACAAAATGTGCCTTCTGGTGCAGATCTTCAATGGTGGATGCACCCAGATAGCCCATACCTGCCTTAAGACCGCCGATCATCTGAAAAATGTTTTCGCTGACAGTGCCCCGGTAGGGAATACGGCCCACAATGCCTTCAGGCACCAGCTCTTCCGCCTCTCTGGTGTCTTTCTGGTAATACCGGTCAGAAGAGCCTTTTTTCATGGCTTCCACCGATCCCATGCCGCGGTAGGCCTTGTAGGAACGTCCCTGGTAGATGACAATCTCCCCGGGGCTTTCACGGGTACCGGCCAGAAGGCTTCCCAGCATCACAGAATGGGCCCCGGCTGCCAGGGCTTTGGCAATGTCACCGGAAAATTTTATCCCGCCGTCAGCAATAATGGGAACCCCGGTTTTTCTGGAGATATCCTTACAGTTCTGCACCGCTGTGAGCTGGGGTACCCCTACCCCTGCCACGATGCGGGTGGTACATATAGACCCCGGACCGATACCGATCTTTACGGCATCCGCACCTGCATCAATCAGGGCTTTTGCCCCGGTCTGTGTTGCCACATTACCGGCCACTACCTGGGAATCGGGAAAATCGTGTTTTATCTGCTTGACCGCATTAATGACATTTTTAGAATGGCCGTGGGAGGTATCAATAACCAGGGCATCGACACCGGCACGGATCAGGGCATCCACACGCTTCATCATATCGGATCCCACACCGATGGCAGCACCGGCCCGCAGCCGTCCAAAGGAATCTTTACAGGCATTGGGATATTTTTTTATTTTTTCAATGTCTTTTATGGTGATCAACCCTGTAAGTTTCCCATTGGCATCCACCACCAGCAGTTTTTCAATACGGTGCTTGTGGAGCAGAATCTTGGATTCCTCCAAAGTGCATTTGTCTGTCACTGTCACCAGATTTTCACTGGTCATCACATCCCTGGCAGGCTTTTCCAGCTGGGTTTCAAACCGCAGGTCCCGGTTGGTGACAATCCCCACCAGTTTTTCCCCTTCTGTCACAGGGATGCCGGAAATACGGTATTTGGCCATGATATTGAGCACTTCTGATATGGGCACATCCGGATGAATGGTCACCGGATCCACGATCATACCGCTTTCCGACTTCTTGACCCGGTCCACTTCCGTGGCCTGCTCTTCTATTGGCAGGTTCCTGTGGATAAATCCCATTCCCCCTGCCCTGGCCATGCTGATGGCGGTAAATGACTCTGTCACGGTATCCATGGCTGCTGAGACAATGGGGATATTGAGTTCAAGCTCCCGGGTCAGCCGGGTTTTGACCGACACTTCGTCAGGAAGAATGGCGGAATAATCAGGAACCAGAAGGACATCATCAAAAGACAGCCCTTCATCCGGTAAAATTATGGACATAAAATGCCTCCAGAAAGGAAAAAATTGTTTATAAATACCATTCAGGGCAGCCATTACAGGAATTGGAAACAGCCGGCCGGATTTGAAACCTCAAACCAGTATATAAACACGTACTCTTACCAAATTAAATCTTTTTAGGCAAGGTTTTGCCATCAATCTGTGAGCTGATTTTTGAGCAGCCTGCGTATGACTGGAATTGCAGGCGGCATCCGGTTGCTGGAACTGGTTATATTGCGAATCATGGTAAAATGGCTGCCGTTTACCCGGGTTACCGGCACTTTCTGTATCACTGCTGAATCCACAGACACAAGGCCATCTCCCAAAAAATTTTTCAAGGGTTCCTGAGGTAACCAGGGACAGATAATACCTGCAATCACATGCATCTGTGTATCTTCAGGCAACGGGTATTGGTTCAATTGTGTCAGAAATGCACTGCCCGGCAGCAGGTCAACAGCGGCAGCACCGGTACCGTCCAGCAGACAGTGAAGCCAGTGGGTATCCGGCCTGAAGAGATGAAATATCTGGTCTCTGATTTCAGTAAATATCCGGAACCGGGCCATTTGGGTACCATGGTTGGGCGTTCCCACCATGATAAACTGTTTCACTTCCGGCACTTGCCTGGCAGCGGCAGCTTCAGCATAAGCATATTCCGGATTTGAGAGCATGTCACGGGCAACCAACCCGCCCATGGAATGGGCCACTACACAGACAGGCCCGGGATCTGTTGCGGCAAGCAGAACCATCTGCTCAAAAAAAAACCGGGTTGATGCGGCAATGACCTGGTCATTGGGATATGACATGACAAAAACCTGGTATCCTTTTTCCCAGAGAAACGGGGCCAGGTTCTGCCAGATGATTCCCGGGTCATCCAGACCGTGGACAAGCACCACGCGATCTTGTCCGCAATAGACGTCATCTTTTCTGGATGGTTTAAACGGTCTGATACCGTATCTGTCTGCCAGGACCTGTGCTGCTTTCGGGTACCTGTCTTTAACAGCCTGGTGCAGCGCATGCCTGATCCGGTGTTCCTGTGACAGAAAACAGGTGCGCACTGTCTGAAAACAGATCCACCCCACCACAATCACCCCCATGGCTGTCAACCATTTATGGCGGCAAAACCACCCCATCAAACAAGGCCTGGCGCCTGAAAAACCGGGTGTGATCCAGATAACATCACGGCACAACCCACAGGGCCGTATCTGAAATGTGACCGATTATCTGCCGGGACACAGATCCCATGAAAAAGGATTTGTTGATGCCCCTTCTGCCGATAACCAGGGTATTGCACCTGTTTTTTTCTGCAAATTCCACAACCGTATGGCCCACACGCCGGCTGCCCGGAATGGTGTGGATCTCAATCCGGTCTTTTGGTATTCCCATCTGCGCAAATTTTTCCATGGCCATAGGATAAAACCGGTCCAGACAGGCCCGGTCTTTTTTTTCAATGATCTTTACAAATTCAGGGTCCAGGTCATCATCCAGATCAATCTCACAGTAATTGCGGGCAGTGTTGGTGACATGCAGCAGAGAAATTTTTATATCTTCATTTTCCGACACCATGAAACTGACATGGTCCACTGCCCGCAGAGAATCCTGAGATCCATCTATGGCCACCAAAATCTTCTCCGGCTGGACATCCCCCTGAACCAGCCACACAGGCAGGGCCTGGGACCGTTCGAGTACGGCATCTGAAACACTGGTATCAAAAAATTTCTGTATCCCTGTCACCCCCCGCCGTCCCACCACAATGGCATCAAGCATGTTTTTCTGGGCATATTCAATAACATCCTGGGCCAGGCCGAGTTCTCTGGGATGGGTGACCAGTTCAATGCGGTCCTCTGGAAAACCGGCCTGTGTCATTTCTGATTTCAGGTTATGCAAAACTGACAGGGCAGCATCGTTGTTTTTTTTTGTCACCTTTTTCAACTGGGCACGCACATGCATGTCTTTTGCCGCTTCTTCCTTCAGATACAAGGAAACAGGGGGCTGTACATGAAACAGCACACAATGCAGATTTGTAATAGCAGAAGATATATGAACAGCATACCGGACAGCGTGCAGGGACGACCGGGATGTGTCCACTGGTATGAGAATCTTTTTTTCCATGACACTCTCCTTTGTCTTTGGCATTTTTTTAATACCAGGCATTGTTTGTGGGTAATGTATAACATATGCCCTGGTACGTTCCAGGTCAAGTCTTTGGAACATACCATGTTTTTCATTTGCCCGAAGCACCAGATATGATATGGTGTGCTGCTGAAATCTTTTAACAGGAAAATTTTAATGCTGCTTACAATTAATCCGGAAAATCCCCAGGAAAGACTAATTTCCCAGGTGGTGGATATTTTAAGAAAGGGCGGTATAATTGCCTACCCCACAGACACCTTCTATGGTATCGGATGTGATATCATGAACAAAAAGGCCATTGAACAGGTGTATGCCATCAAGCAGCGCAGCCAGTCCAAGCCGTTCAGTTTTATCTGTCCGGATCTCAAGGATATCGCCACCTATGCCAAGGTATCCAATGTTGCCTACCGGAATATGAAGCGGCTGCTGCCGGGCCCTTACACCTTTGTGCTCTCAGGTTCCAGAATGGTTCCAAAGATCATGCTCACCAAACGCAAAACCGCCGGTATACGGGTGCCCAACCACATGATCGCCCTGGCATTGGCCCGGGAATTGGGCAATCCCATTATATCCACATCTGCCACAGACCCGGAAGGAAGGGTTTTCCAGGATCCTTCCCTGCTCCACGATTTTTTTAAAAACCGCCTGGATGTGGTCATTGACGGAGGAGCGGTCCCGGGCACAGCGTCATCTGTGGTCTCTTTAATTGATGATATACCGGAAATTATCCGTCACGGTGCCGGAGATGTTGAGATCTTTGAATAGGGTCTGGGCTATTTTGCGCAGAAAGGATATGGGAGTTTCCTTCGGATATACCGGAATCAGCCGGCCTTCAATGCCAGCCAGTTCCCCTGCCCAGTGAACAGCATCATCCAGATTTCCCAGCCGGTCTATAAGATTGAGCTCCTGCGCGCTCTGACCGGTATAAATTCGGCCGTCCGCAAGCTTTGTCATTTCTTCCTGTAAAATATTCCTGGCCCTGGCAGTGTCTGTGACAAACTGGAGATGCAGCTCGTCCACCAGCTGCTGCAGCAGCTTTTTCTCATTTTCCCCCAGTTCCCGCAAAGGAGATCCCATGTCCTTGAATTCTCCGCTTTTTATGACCACAGGAGAAATCCCGATCTTTTTTGCCACCTCCATGATATTCACATATTCCATGATCACCCCGATACTGCCGGTAATTGTGCCTGGATTGGCCATGATTCCTTCAGCAGCAGCAGCCACATAATATCCCCCTGAGGCAGCAACCGATCCCATGGATGCAACCACTTTTTTGGCTTTGCGGGTTTTTATCAACTCTCTGAAAATCTCCTGGGACGGCCCGATGCCGCCACCGGGGCTGTCCACCCGGACGACAATGGCCTGAATTTTGTCATCTTCCCTGAAGGATGTAATGTGCTCAATGATTTTTTTGGATGACAGGATCGGTCCGGTCACTTCTATGATCCCGATATTTGCCCGGGATTCCTTATAGGTGCCGGTGGTGTCCACCACCTTTGCACTTACAAAGATCAGAAACACCACCCCTAAAAACAGTGCAGTGGCGCAGCAGGCCATCATTAATAGAAAAAACAAAACCGGGTGTCGCCGTGAAAACATAACGCAATCCCCAAAAAAAGGGGCCGGATAAAAATCGTATTTTACCCGGCCCTCTTATTACAGTATAAAAACCCTGTGTGTTATAGAAGAAAAACAGCCTTATTCATCTTCTTTTTTATTTTCCTGGGCTTTGTTGGCTTCAATCTGTTCCTGGATATTGCTGCGCAGGATTTCACCAAATGAAGAGGTGGCGGGTTTCATGTTCTTGGCAAATTCTTCCAGATATCTGTCATCATCATCATCTTCCAGACGTTTGATTGAGAGTCCGATGCGCCTTTCATCAGAATTAATATTCATCACCTTGGCGGTGATGGTATCACCCACCTGGTAATGGTCTTTGGGACTTTTAATGTTTTCCTTACTGATTTCAGATACATGAACCAGGCCTTCAATGCCCTCTTCCAGTTCCACAAACACACCGAAATCTGTGAGATTGGTGATCACACCGGAAATTTCCTTGCCCACTTCATACCGCTGGGCCACTGTTTCCCATGGGTCTGACTGGGTCTGCTTGATGCCGAGAGAGAAGCGTTCATTGGCCTTGTCAATATCCAGCACCACTGCCTGGATGGTGTCCCCCTTTTTATATACCTCAGACGGATGCTTGATGCGCTTGGTCCAGGAAATGTCGGAAATGTGCACCAGACCGTCAATATCATCATCAATGCCGATGAACAGGCCGAATTCCGTAATATTTTTAATTTTTCCTTCAATGATGGTGCCCACCGGATATTTCTGGGAGATCACTTCCCAGGGATTTTCCTGGGTCTGTTTGATGCCTAAAGAAATACGGCGGTTGTCAGGTTTGAGATCCAGAACAACAGCTTCCACCTCTTCTCCCACAGTTACCATCTGGGATGGGTGGCGGATTTTGCGGGTCCAGGACATTTCGCTCACATGGATGAGCCCCTCAACCCCTTCTTCCAGTTCAATAAAAGCACCATAATCAGTGAGGCTGACCACTTTTCCCACAATTTTTGAACCAATTGGGTATTTGTCCACTGCAGTGGTCCAGGGATCGGGGGTGAGCTGTTTCATACCCAGAGATACCCGTTCCTTTTCAAAATCAAAGGACAAAATTTTAACCGTTATTTTATCACCCACGGAATACAGTTCTGACGGATGTTTCACCCGGCCCCAGGAGATATCTGTAATGTGGAGCAGTCCGTCCACACCGCCCAAGTCCACAAAAATACCGTATTCCGTAATATTTTTAACAATACCTTCCATTACCTTGTCATTTTCAATGGCCTGAAGGGTGGCGGCACGCAGTTTTTCACGTTCGGCTTCCAGCAGCACACGGCGTGACAGAACAATATTGTTGCGTTTCTTGTTGTACTTGAGGATTTTGAACTCATAGGTCTTGTTGACCATTTCATCCATATTGCGTATAGGGCGCAGATCAGCCTGGGATCCCGGCAAAAATGCCTGCAGTCCGATATCAACAGAGAAACCACCCTTGACCCGGTTGGTGATAACCCCTTCGATGGTACCGTCTGCATCATAGATTTCCTTGATGGCATCCCATACCTTGACTTTCTTGGCTTTTTCACGGGACAAAAGAACGGTTTCCTCCTCCTCATCCCATACCTCAATCATTACCTCAAAGCGATCATTGAGTTTGACATTGACATTGCCTTCCTCATCAATGAATTCCTGAATAGAGATCCGCCCTTCGGATTTATATCCCACATCCACCAGCACCATATCACGGCCCACGGATATGACGGTTCCGGTAACCACCTGACCTTCTTCAAATTTTTTCAGGCTGGATTCATAAATGCCCAGAAGTTCTTCCATTGACTCTTCACCGGTAAATTCATGGCCGGACATGGAAGCATCATCCTGTTCATCCTGTTCTTCAGGTTCTTGCCGGGCTTCGTCCTGGGCATCAAGTTCTTCTTGTGCCGCAAATTCAGTTTCCTGTGTCTGTGTTGTTTCAGTATTCATGTCTTGATTTTCGTTTTCTTCAGTAATGTTGTTCATTAATGGTATTCCCCCTAATCGAATTTAGTTACTCATCCTAATGGGTCAAAAAGGACAAGTACAATTTACCTTTATAGCAATGGGTAAAAGAAAAATCAACAAAATAATCTCAAATTCCATTGATTTTACAGATATGTGCGCATCTTATCCACTACTTGCCGGGGCGTCAGAAAAGAAGCGTCGATATGAATGGCATCAGGTGCCGGTTTCAAGGGTGCCTGGGCCCTTTGTGTATCATCTGTGTCGCGTTTTGCCATTTCTGCCATGACACGGGAAAAATCTTTGTTTTCATCCTGCGTCTCATCATACCGCCGCCTGGCCCGTACGGACAGATCGGCAAAGAGAAAAAATTTGACAGCGGCATCTGGAAAAACCACGGTGCCCATATCCCTGCCTTCGAATACAGCATCCTGCTGCCCGGCTATGCCGCGTTGCAGCGCCAGCAAGGCTGACCGGACATCAGGCTTTGCAGAAGCGGCAGATGCCAGCATGGTGATCCGGGATGTCCGGATTTGGTCGGTGATATCTTTTCCAGAAGAAAAGAGCCGGAGCCCCTCCTTTTCTAAATGAAATTGCAGGTCAAGGGTGGACAAAAATCGTTTCAATACAGCATCGTTTTCCCAGGCAATATCCTGCTGCATAATTTCATATGCAACCCCCCGGTAAAGGGCCCCGGTATCAACCCGGATACACCCCAGGTCTTGTGCAAGCAGCGTGCTGACCGTTGTTTTTCCGGCCCCTGCCGGACCGTCAATGGTGATGATGCGATGGGGCATCTTGGTTTATCCTCGTTTATATGAAAAAATTAGGTACGCTTCTGAACGCTTTCATTTTTTTTTGTACCTGTGCAGACCATGGGCCTTGGATTTCAAAAAAAAGGGGTCAGATATCAGATTTCAGAACGTTTTTCAATGCCGTGACAAATGCATGATTTTCTTCACATGTACCTGTATTGACCCGCAGAAAAGTATCAAACCCGTATGATTTCATGGAACGGACAATTACCCCCTGCCTGAGCAGTTTTTCAAACATCTCTGTGGCATCGGTTTTGACATCCACCATCAGAAAATTGGCCTGGGTGGCCAATGGGGCCAATCCCATGGCGGAGAGTTCAGCTGTCAGAAAATCAATGCCCTGGTGAATGACGTCAACGGTGTGCTTTAAAAAGATCTGGTCTGCCAGGGCAGCCTGTGCAGCTGCCTGTGCCAGCCCGTTTACATTGAAGGGCTGGCGGATCCGGTTGAGAATCAGGGCCGCCTCCTTGTCCATGATGCCGTACCCGATTCTGAATCCGGCCAGGCCATAGGCTTTGGAAAAAGTTCTCAAGGTCACAATCCGCGGATCCTGTAATGGGTTTTCCAGGGAATTGAACACCTGCGGATCCCTGACAAACTCCATATATGCCTCATCCACCACAATGAGCACATCAGAAGGAACCCTTGCGGCAAATTCCTGAAAAGCATCCCTGGTAATAATACTGCCTGTGGGGTTGAAAGGATTGGTGACAAACACCATCCGGGTGTGGGACGAGATGTTTTCAACCAGTGCATCCATATTGGTATCAAATCCGGACAAAGGCACCATCACCGGCACCCCTTTTGCCGTTCTTACACTGATTTCATACATAAGAAAAGATGGCAGCGGCATCAATGCCTGGTCCCCGGGATCTAAAAAAGCATGGGCCAGAAGGGCGATAAGGTCATCAGATCCATTTCCCAGCACGATATTTTCCGGTTTCACCCGGTATTTTTCTGCCAGAGCACAGCACAGATCATGGGCAACCGGTTCCGGATACCGGTGCATGCCGGACAGACTGTCCTGCACAGCTGCGGCCACCTTTGGGGAAAACCCCAGCGGGTTTTCATTGGATGCCAGTTTCACAACCGACTGGATCTGGTATTCCCGGACAAATTCTGATAATGGTTTGCCGGCTTCATAGGGCTTGATACCGGCGATGGACCTGCTTGTCCTGAACTTCATCTATAAAGGGCTCCTTGTGATAAAACCATTTATTTAGTTAGGATTTGAATTTTTGTCAACACCTGTGGTAAAAATCATACCACAACACACCGGCAATTTTTATGGAGACAACAGAATGCCCCCCTGCGTAACCCTTGGACTTGAAAATCTGAAATACCGGCCCCCGGCAGCCTTTGAGGGATCACGGCTGGGACTGCTTGCCAATCCCGCATCCGTTGATTCACAGTTTTCCCATGCCCTTGGGGTTATACAGGCCCTGTTTCCGGGACAGCTTGCCGCAATTTTTTCTCCCCAGCACGGATTTTATGCGGAAAAACAGGACAATATGATCGAATCTGACCATGGGGTGGAACCTGATCTGAACATTCCCATCTACAGTCTCTACAGCAGCACGCGGGTGCCTGAAACCCGGATGCTGGCAGACATCGACACCCTTGTGGTTGATATCCAGGATGTCGGTACCCGTGTGTACACCTTTATATATACCATCTCCTTGTGCATGGAAGCAGCCGCAAAGATGAACAAAAAAGTGGTTGTCCTTGACCGGCCCAATCCCATAGGCGGCTTTCAGGTGGAGGGCAATGTGCTGCACCCTTCGGCAGCGTCATTTGTGGGGCGGTTTCCCATACCCATGCGCCACGGCATGACCGTGGGAGAAATCTGCCGCTTCTTCAACCATGAATTCCAACTGGGGTGTGATCTGACCGTTGTTCCCATGACCGGGTGGAAACGCAGCATGTACTGGCAGGACACCGGTCTGGCCTGGATCCCGCCTTCGCCCAATCTGCCCACACCTTTATCCTGCATGGTCTATCCGGGCCAGGTAATTTTTGAAGGCACCAATATCAGTGAGGGCCGGGGGACCACCCTGCCCTTTGAACTGTTCGGTGCCCCGTTTCTGGACACATCCCAAATAGGACCTATCCTGAACCGGATGGTTTCCGGGGCCTGGTTCAGGCCGGTGTGGTTCCAGCCCACATCCGGTAAATGGCAGGACCAGGTATGTAAAGGATTCCATATCCATGTAACAGACAAAAATGTTTTCAGCCCCTATGCCGCATCCCTGCTGGCATTGCAGCTGATCATCAGATTTCATCCAGATGCGTTTGCCTATAAGCTCCCGCCCTATGAATATGAATATGAGCGGCTGCCCATGGATCTGATAATAGGAGACACACATATCCGGGAACGTATCACTGCACTGGAGGATCTGAAGTATCTGGAAGATTTCTGGCAAAATGACCTGTCGGCCTTTACAGCCAGAGCCAGCAGGTATTATCTTTATGACTGACGCCGGTGCCGTTTTCAGCCATAAAAAAAGGGCCGGTTTGCAACTGGCCCTTTTCGTAAGCAATATGACAAAAGCGGTTATTTGCTTTTTTTCAGGTCATTGAGCTCTTTTTCAAGTTCAGCAATCCGTGACTGGTCATCAGCCGGGGCGTCTTTGCCCTCTTTGTTTTTCCAGGAATCCTTGAGTTCATCAAAGCCCAGATACAGAGCCAGCCCGCCGCCCAGCAAAAGCACAGGCGGAATACATCCAGCCAGAAGATCCAGAAATTCTCCAAACCAGACTGCCAGTCCCACAACACCGAGAAGAACAGCAATCGCACCACCAATTAAAGTTTTCATAAAGACATCCTCCTTAAATTTTTATTCAACACCCAAATCATCAAAACAATGAAACATCAACCTGCGTTTGTCAATGGAGAGTGAAAAATAACACAGCCCAAACGATTAATCAAGGCTATTTTGGAAGGGTTTCACCCCGGGAGCAGCCAATTATAATATTGCCTTTAAACCCCAGTTTTGATAATACCTAGGGATCAAAACAGCATGACAGCAAGGCCAACTATTAAAGGGAAATTTCATGAATCTGTTTGCGCTGCTCAAAACCCTTATTCCCAGAACCCGGGCAAGGATTCGTACCAGCATTGATTATCTGCTCGGGGACACCCAGGACTATTTCACCAATCTTTACCCGGGCAACCATAGCTATATCGCAAAAAAAATCCTTAACCGCCTTATTCGGAAACTTACCCTGGATGACCATAGTATAGAAAAAATTCAATATCTGGACCCGGAAAATCATATAGTATTTGCCAGTAAAAACAAACGGCTGTTTGATTTTTTATATTTTCATACCCGGCTCAAGCAGCTGGATCTTCCTTATCCGGAACTGGGATTTGACCTGCGGTTCTTTTTTCTTTTGCCCGTCAAACGCCTGCTCAGGATATGGCTGTCCCATCTGGATTATTTTTTTCATCATTTTTCCTTCAAGGATTTTTATGGTTCCGGTTATGCGGAAAATGAACTGTTATCAGGAAAATCCGGATTTGTCTGTCTGATTGAGGAAGATGACTTTTACAACCGGTTCATCAAGGCATCACCTGATCCTTTGTACCATTTGATTGCATTTCAAAAACGCACGGAAAAACCGGTTGTCATTGTACCTGAAGACATCATTTATGTCACCAGACCCATGCACAAGAACCCGGGTCTGGGGGAGATTCTCTTTGGCACCCATGAAAAACCCGGATTAATAAAGCGGGTAAACATACTGTTGCGCCACCCGGAAAAAATCCGGGTGGAAATTGCACGGCCTGTCAATCTCAAAGAATTTCTTTTACGGCCTGATATCAGCTGCCTTGATTCGGAATTTCAAACCCATCGCCTGAGAAGCCATCTGGTGGACATCTTGAACCGGCAGCGCAAAAGCGTTACCGGCCCTGTACTCAAATCCCGACAGGAGATCACCGAAGATATTCTGACCCGAAAATCCTTACGGGAGTATCTGGCTGATTATGCGGCAAGAAACAATCTTTCCCTGAAAAAAACCAACAAAAAAGCAGCTGCCTATATCAATGAAATTGCGGCCAATTATAATCTGCGGGTTATCAACTTCGGCAACTGGATGCTGACCTGGATATTTAAAAATATTTTTGAAGGACTGATGGTCAACCAGAAGGAGATCAACCGGATGCGGGAAAAATATACCGAAGCCCCCCTGATTCTGGTGCCCTGTCACAAAAGCCATCTGGATTATCTGCTGCTTCCCTATGTCATGTTCAGAAACAACATGCCCTGCCCCCATATTGCAGCTGGAAAAAACCTCTCCTTCTGGCCTTTGGGACCCCTTTTCAGGGGGGGCGGCGCATTTTTTCTGCGCCGGACCTTCAAAGGTGCGGAATTATATGCCAAAATTTTTGCAGCCTATCTGGAAAAACTGCTCTATGAAGGATTTAATATCAAAATTTTCATCGAAGGCGGCAGAAGCCGGACAGGCAAACTGCTGACCCCCCGTCCAGGGGGCATGGCCATGATCATCAATGCCTATCTCAGCGGCGCATGTGACAACCTGTATTTTGTTCCCATATTTGTGGGCTATGACCGGGTTCTGGAGGAAGATGCCTACCTCAAAGAGATTGAAGGGGGATATAAAAGCCCTGAAACCCTCAAGGGCCTGATCTCCACCCGGAAATTTTTAAAAAAAAAATACGGCAAAGTATATATCCGGTTTGATGAACCCATTTCCATCAAAGATTATATTCAGAAAAAAAATATCGACCTGTCCAGGGCCACGGCCGAAGAATACATGGATTTTGTCAAAAGTTTCAGCTACAAGCTTATGGCAGCCATCAACAAAAAAGCTGTGGCCACACCCCACGGCATCATTGCCAGTGCCATTCTCAACAGCCCCAATAACAATTTTGCCAAAGGCCAGATGATAGAGCAGGTCAATACCTATCTGAACATACTGATGGCCCATGATGCGGAACTGTCAGAGACCCTGCTGCTGGATCTGGATAATACCTTTAATACGGTTATCTTCAACTTTTTGTCCAGAAACTTCATTGAACTGGCAGATGAAGACGAGGAAGAGATAACGGATGAAACCTATTTTATTGTCAAGCACAACAAGCGTGCCATCCTGGATTACTATAAAAACTCGGTGATCTCCTTTTTTGTGCCTTCTGCATATACTGCGGTTGCCATTCTGGAGGTGGACCGGTTCAAGTTTGCCCTGTTTGACCTGGTCCAGCGGTACCGGTTTTTGCAGAAAATGTTCGGGGATGAATTTTTCTGTGACCAGGAGATCACCTGTGAAGAACACATTTCCAGATGTATCAGAGGATTCATCGATGAAGGAATACTGGTACCGGACATTGAGCGGCAGGACATGCTCAACCTGACTTCCCTGGGATTGCGCAAGCTCAAATGGTTTGCCGCTTTCATGCTGCCTTTTTTTGAATCCTATGAAACCGCACTCCAGTATTTTGAAAGGGAAAAGAAAACCGTTTCCAGTGAAAAGGAACGGGCCAAAAAAATGCATGCTTACGGCATGCGCTTATACAAGCGCAAACAGGTGCGCCTCAAAGAATCTTTGTCTTTGATAAACTTTCGGAATGCTGCCAGATTTTTTTCCAAAAACGGTATCAACGGATTTGAGGACCAGATCCAGATCGATTATTATAAACAGATTCTCAACCGCCTGACCCGGCTCATAATTTCCTGAAAATCCCATGAAAGCACTGATACTGGCTGCAGGATTCGGCACACGGCTCCTGCCCTATACAAACACTGTTCCCAAACCCCTTTTCACCCTGGGATCCACACCTGTACTGGCACATACCATAGATCTGCTAATCCGGTCCGGGTGCCGGCAGATCATCATCAATACCCATTACCTGCCTGATCTGATCACAGATTTTATAGAAAACAGCAAAAAAACATTTGAAGCACAGATCCACTGTATTCATGAACCGGAAATCCTGGACACCGGCGGTGCCATCGCCAATGTAAAAGGGTTCATGGCAGACCAGAATTTTTTTGTCATCAATGCAGATGTGGCAACCAATATTGACCTGGCAGATCTCTTTGACTTTCATATAACCCGAAAAGCCCTTGCCACACTTGCTCTCCATGACAGAAAAGCGTTCAACAAGGTTGCAGTGGATACTGGCGGCTGGATCACCGGGTTCAACTGTCCAGGCAAAGGACTTGCCTTCACCGGTATCCAGGTGCTGTCTCCGCAGATCTATGATTTTATGCCTGACCGCAAGGTTTTTTCCAGTATTGACCTGTTTACAGAACTGTGCAAAAAAAAACAGGTGGCAGCCTATAAGGCTGACGGTATTTTCTGGGAAGATATGGGCACACAGGCTGCCTATTCACGGACTGCCAGACAGTGGATGGGTGCAGCTGCCCTTGAAACAGATATTATAAATATCAGTATCCAGGATCTGGCTGGTGACGGATCTGACAGAACCTGGTTCCGTGCTGTGCCCCAAACGCCCTCAAAAAACAAACCTGGATCGGTTGTCATCTGTGACCATGGGATCTGCCTGCCTGGCACTGACACAAGGGCACAACTGGATGCGTTTGTCCATATCGGCACCCATTTGTTCAAGCAGAAAGTGCCGGTGCCTGCCATACTGGCCCATGATGCTTTTGCCGGCCTGGTGGTTCTGGAGGACCTTGGCAATACCCATCTGGCAGACCTGGTGCAACAGGCCAAAGACAGATCCGCAATCAAACAGATCTACCAGCAGGTCATTGACCTGCTGGTTCTTTTTTCCAAAAAAGGGGCATACAGGTTTGATTCCGCCTGGACCTGCCAGACACCGACCTATTCCAGGTCCCTTATCCTGGAAAAAGAGTGCCGGTATTTCATGGATGCTTTTGTGAACGGGTATCTGGGAAAACATCTGTCTTTTGATGATGTTTCAGAAGCATTCAGTTTTGTGGCACAAAAAGCTTTGGAGGGAAGTCTTCAAGGGCTTATGCACCGGGACTGTCAGTCCAGAAACATCATGGTGAAAAATGAGGGCTTTTATTTTATTGATTTTCAATCTGCCAGAACAGGGCCGTTTCAGTATGATCTGGCTTCCCTTTTGATTGATCCCTATGTTACACTTCCCGGACAGTTACAAAAGGATCTTGTATCCTATGCCATGGACCGGCTGGGCCTTGGATCCAAAACCGAAAGACATGAATTCACACAATGTTTTCAATTCTGCTGCCTGACCCGGAACCTGCAGATGCTCGGTGCATTTGCCCATTTGAGCCGGGTGAAGAAAAAAACTGAATTTGAAGCACATATCCCTGCGGCAGCGGCCTCCTTGAAACAGCTGATACAAAACATGGAACCATACCCTGTGATGACCGGTCTCAAAGAACTTATAATGCGGTTGTAAGGAAAAACCCATGGAAAAAACCCATATCATGGTCAATGGACTGCCCGGCAATGTTGCTGCAACCATGGCCCGGGCTGCCGTCACAGACCAGCGGTTTACACTGATCCCCTATTCGTTGACAGGACCTGATATTATCGAAAATTTTATTCAGATTGGGGATATGCGCATCTGCCTGGTAAAACCGGACACCCGGGATGTAACAATATCAGATATCTGCAAACAGTTTCCTGCATTTATCGCCATTGATTATACCCATCCCAGTGCTGTTAACACCAATGCCAAACTCTATACACGCCATAACATACCCTTTGTCATGGGCACCACAGGCGGAGACAGAAAGCGTTTGGAAGCCACAGTATCCCGGTCCAGGACCCCGGCTGTTATCGCCCCGAACATGGCCAAACAGATAGTGGGGTTCCAGGCTATGATGGCCTTTGCCGCGGAACAATTCCCCGGTCTTTTTGCAGGATACCGCCTTGAAATAAAGGAAAGCCACCAGCAGACAAAAGCGGACACTTCCGGTACTGCAAAGGCGATGGTACACTATTTCAACCAGCTGGGAGTGGATTTTGATCCACAGGAGATTCAGCAGATACGCGATCCCCGGGTGCAAAAAAATCAGTGGCAGATTCCGGAACAATACCTGTCCGGCCACGGCTGGCATACCTATACCCTTACAGCGCCGGATGGATCTGCCCGGTTTGTATTCACCCACAATGTCAACGGCAGAAACATCTATGTGGCAGGCACCTTTGATGCGGTATTGTTTTTAAGAAACCAGGTTGCAGACACCAAAAGATCCCGTCAGGTGTTCACCATGATTGACGTTTTAAAACAGGCCTGATATTTTCCATGAGCTTTTTTTTCAAAATACTGCTTATACTTCTGGGGCTGGCCTATCTTATCGCTCCGGTGGACATCATTCCGGAAATTCTTGTTCCGTTTCTGGGATGGGTGGATGACGGACTGGTTTTGTACTGTATCTTTTATCTGATACGGTATGGCAAACTGCCCTGGTTTTTTTTCAAACGCGACCAGGGTGACGGATTTGGCCAGAAATCTTCCAGCCGCTTCGAACCGGATACAGAATCACGCACTGAAAACAACGGGACCGGCAGCCGGACAACCGCCGAAAACCAGAAATCCACATCAGATGCAAACAGTTCCCCCAGGCCGGCACATGAAATTCTTGGTGTTGCAAAAGATGCCTCCTGGGAGGAGATCCAGGCTGCCTATAAGCAGCAGGTCAAAAAATACCATCCAGACAAATTGTCCCATCTGGGAAAAGAGTTTTCAGACCTGGCTGCCAGACGCTTTGTGGAAATCCAGAAAGCGTTTGAATACCTTAAAACCAGAAAAGGCAGATAGCCCGCAGTGCAAGCAGCTAAAGGAATGCCTGTGACCCACCGCCTTGTGGTTGAGAACAATACGTTTGAGATACAATGGCACTGGCATGGGAAAAAAAACCACCCGGTCCTGGTGTTTCTCCATGAAGGGTTAGGGTGTGTGAAGATGTGGAAAACCTTTCCGGAACAACTGGCAAAAACAACCGGGTGCAACGCATTTTTATTTTCCAGACCGGGCTACGGCAGATCCGGCACCTGTAACCTTCCCTGGAAAACCAATTTCATGCATACCCAGGCCCTGGCGGTTCTGCCGAAAATCCTTGCAAAAGCCGGTATCCGGGACCACATTCTCATCGGCCATTCAGACGGCGGCTCCATTGCCCTGATTTTTGCGGGCAGCCCCTTTGCAGCAGGACTTTTGGGTGTGATCACCGAGGCTGCCCATGTTTTTTGCGAACCTGTGACACTGGCATCCATCCGGGCTGCTAGGCATGCATATCTTACAGGAACACTCAAGGAAAAGCTGGTCCGGTACCATGGCAAAAACACGGACACCGCTTTTTGGGGATGGAATGATGCCTGGCTGAATCCCGGATTTGTGCACTGGAATATCACAAAATATCTTTGGCGCATCCAGGTGCCGGTACTGGCCATCCAGGGAAAAAATGACCTCTATGGCACGGTACAGCAATTGACAGCCATAGAAAATGGTGTCCAGGGCTGTGAGACACAGCATATCAAAAACTGCGGACATGTCCCCCACCATGAACAGCCGGATGTGGTGTTGGCCCGTATGGCCGCCTTTATAAAAAAATGTATGCAGTAACCCTGCCGCAGGTCCTGTCAAAAATGACCGCCGGCATTGACAAACCTATGGATCTCTGGGATATAGAACCATTTTACATTGCACAGACAAAAGGGAGAAACCGCGTGACCGGCGTAAGTGAAATTCTGGTTCTGATCCTGTTGATATCCGGTATACTGATTCTGCCAAGAATGCTCAAACCGGCCCCGCCCAAAAACGACACAGACACCCTTGCGCGCCTGTCCAAAAAAAAACGGGCAGCCATTGTTGCTTCCATTTTGTATCCCGTTGCCTGTGCCATGATTATCAAACCCTGGAACGGACAACTGCTGCTGTTTGCAGCCACAGGCCCTGCCCCGGTGGCCCTGGCATGGGCGGTTTACTGGGTTTTGTCAGCCCCTAGAAAATAAGCGCTGCCTTTAACAATCCCTGTAAAAAATAAACAGCTGCCCCGACCCTTTTTTCCAGGATCAGGACAGCTGTTTTGGTCATCAGATAAGACAGGTGCTGTAAATGGATCAGTGTCGGCTGTCCTGTGATTCCTTTACTGTGTCATAGGCTGCCTTGGCAATGCAGTATGTCATGCCAGCACCCAGAATGCCGATGGCATACCAGAAACCGCCGAAAAAAAGCATATGGCCGATATCCCATACCCATTCAAAGATAAATGGAAACATAATTTTTCTCCTTTTTCTCTAAGATTCCTGTGCCTTGGATTGGTTCAGTTCCAGTTCCTGGGGAAACACCGGCAGATACCGGTAGGTCACCGCAATAAGGATGATACCGTAGGCCACAGGCAGGATCGTGGTGGCCACTTCCTGCCAGGAGGGAATATACAGGGCCCAGGTATCAAAGCTCATGACCGGAACAGCCATTACCTGGAGCACCATGACCCAGCGGTTGAGACAGACACCGATAACGCCCAGAATGATTGCCAAAAGCCGCAGGTTGGGATTTTCACGGGTACTTTTGTTGATGAGTAAAAGACCGGGGATCACACCGCAGATGATAATCTCTGTAACCAGAATCCAGTAGCCGTAAAGGCTGTTGCCGGTGTAAAAATGGCTGAGTTCATACCCGAGTCCGGGAACAGTAACATTTGCCCAGTAAATGGTATCAATGATTTTGGCAATAATATAGGTGAATATCATCCATCCGGAAATTTTGGCAAGCAGGTGGATTACATTGTCCTTGACCAGTTTTTTCCCGGTAACAGCTTCTGTGATCCGGGTGACCAGCAGGGTAAAACACGGGCCGAACGCCGCGGCAGACCAGGTGAACAGAAAAAAGGTCCAGGGCCAGATCAAAAGCCCTTCCCGAACAGCAAACGGCCGGCCATACAGAACACCCGCAACACCGCCCAATGATCCCTGGTGGAAGAAGGACAAAAACGCACCGGTGGCGGCAAATATGGCCATGGTGCCGTGCATGTTGTGGGCCAGGTGATGGAAGAAAGGCACCTTGTTGAGCTGTCTGTTTTCCAGGATATTGGGGATAAACTCAATGGTGAGCACAGCAAAATAGCAGGACAGGCAAAAGGCCACCTCAGTGAGCATGGAATGTACATTGGCGTGCCAGAAGATAAACCACCCCCGCAGCGGCTGCCCGATATCAATGGCCAGAATCAGCAGGGCCGAGCTGTAACAGATAAACCCGATGATCACCGCAAAATTGATGATATTTTTGAGCTCATCGATTTTAAAAATATATTTGAGCAGGCCGGTGAAAAACGCACCGCCTCCCACGGCTATAACAGCCAGATCCGCCCAGATCCACAGGGCAAACCCGTAATAATCATTCATATTGGTCTGGTTCAGCCCTTTGAACCAGCACAGCAGCATGGCATAAACGCCCCAGAGCAGGACAGCACCCACAATGGCTATTCCCAGCATGAATTTGGGAAATGAACACCGTTTTGCGCCTTCAGGTATTAATGCAGCATCCATATTCAATTACTCCTCACATAGATTTTGGATTTTCTAATCATGGGAAGCAGCCCCATGATGATTCTTCACCTTGTCCCACTCTCCCTCCAGATAGCTGTCCCCAAGTTTTCTGACCCATTCGCGTTCTGACATGTAATAGACCTTGGGGTTGGTTCCCAAACGCTCCAGCAGCCTGAACACTTTGGGATTGCGTGATTTTCCCACCACATCATGGTTCAAAGGATCTGGATGGGGATCTGGTTTGACAATCTGGTGAATTTTGTGGGAAGGATTGTTCAAATCACCGAATATGATGGCACCGGCAGGACATGCTGTGGTGCATGCCGTCTGGTATGCGTCTTCCGGAATTTCATCAGTTTCGTCAAAATAGGCCTGTTCCCTGGCCAGCTGGTACCGGTGGTAACAAAAACTGCATTTTTCCACTACCCCCCGCATCCGCGGGGACACATTGGGGCTCAGATATTTTTCCATGCCTTCGGGCCAGACCGGATCCCACCAGTTGAAATATCTGGCATGGTAAGGGCAGGCTGCCATGCAGTACCGGCACCCGAAACACCGGGTGTAGATCTGGGAGACAATGCCTGTGTCATATCCGTAGTCAGTGGCAGTTGCCGGACATACGGACACACAGGGGGAATGGCCATGGTCTCCTTTACCACCGCAGTGCTGGCAGGGCCTGGGCAGGTAAGCTGTCTGCGTTTCTGGAAATGGTTTGCCATTGGTGAGCTTGTATACCCGCATCCAGGTGAGGCTGTCCTTTTTATCGGACTCATCCTCCTTAAACGGAATATTATTTTCGGCCATGCACGAGACCGTACAGGAACCGCATCCGGTACATTTGTCCAGATCAATAACCATCCCGAACTTATGTGCTTTTTTATCTTGTATCATCAGAACCTCTTTGAAAGTTTGTCCACACCATTTAGGCCTTTGAAATACTGGCTTTGACGCCAAAGGCAGCATCCAGTCCAGAACCAGGTTCAATTACCGGGCTGATCAATTCATGTACGTTCACACCCTTGCCTGCGACATATCTATTGTCAAATCTATGGCCAAGCCCTTTAACCATGCCGATGACCCCCGGCATGATGCCTTCATTGAAATTAAGCCTCACCTTTGCAGATCCTGCGGGCGTGGTCAGTGTCACAAATCCGCCGTCTTTCAATCCATTGGCGGTCTTGGGATTGATTTCCACAAACATGTCCGTGTTTTTAATCACCCGGTCAGACACTGTTTTGATGGCAAATGGCGAAGAAGCCGGGGCTGTGCTGGCCACCCGCATATTGTCTATGGGCACCAGGATAAGATCAGCATCTCCTTGGGGCTGTATTGTTGGCGGATTTTCAGCCAGAAAGGCAAAATTGGTTTCCATTCTACCGGCAGGCGGCCCCTGGGAAACAACGGCATAGCCTTTTTTGTACAAATCGTTCCAGATACCGGGAACCAGGCTTTTCAGGCAGGTTTTATAATCAGGCCAGTCAAAACTTTCTCCCATGGTACCCCCGAGGGTTTTTGCCAGATGGATCAGGACATCGCCTGGACTGCGGGTATCAAAGACAGGATCCACAACAGGGCGGGCCAGTCCCACAACCAGGCCGGCAAATCCTGCCTTGGACGGGACATCTTCAAACCGTTCCAGAAATGTGGATATCGGCAAGATCACATCCGATGCCATGGCGGTTTCATCCATGAATGCGGTAAAATTGACCACAAAGGGAATCTTTTCAAAAGCCGCACTGGTCTGGATGGGATCGTTCAAGGTGTAACAGGGATTTGCATTGTATACAAACAAGGTGTCCACAACCGGTGCATCAGACTGGTGTATTTTTGTCACAAGTTCCGGTGCCGAGCCGGCCAGTTTTTCTTTGGCAGCACCATCCCGGGCCACGGCATCCTGAACCGGATCTGGAAATGCCAGATATTCGGGCACCGGTTTGACAAAGGTGCCGCCTTTTTTATTGATATTGCCGGTCAGGCAGTTGAGGGTATGAATCGCGGCAAACTCTTTAAGGCTCTGGGCACCATCCCCGCGGCCTTTGCCGGGAACAGCCACAGGCATTTTTGCCTTTGCAAAAGCAATGGCGGTTTTTTTGATGTCAGCAGCACTGATACCGGTAATGGCAGCCACCTGCTCCACCGGATATTTCTGCTGCACCATGGCATTGAAACGGTTGAGCCCCCCCCTGAACCCGGCGGCAAATTCCGGATCAAACAAATTTTCCTGCAGCAGGATACCGCACATGGCCATGGCCAGATCCGCCTCTGTTCCCGGATGTATCGGTATCCATTTGTCAGCTCCCGCTGCAGTGCTGGAGAGCCTGGGTTCTATCTGATAGAGTTTTCCCCCCCGTTGCCTGCGCCCGGAATTGGCCTTGAAACAGGCCACCGGTGATCCCCAGCCCTCTATGATACCGGCCCCGAAGCTGAGGATAAAATCCGCATTTTCCAGGTCAAACCCCAGGGTATGGCCGGGACCGTGAAGTGTCTGGGCGGTTTGTGTAAGCCAGGACTCCAGGGTCTGCATGAAAACATGGTTGGGGGAACCGAAAGCCGCCATGAAATGGCTGAACAGCCCGGGCACCGAACCCAGGTTTGTATCAGTGATGCAGGCCAGGGCCTCAGGGTTCTGGTTTTTCCGGAGTTTTCCCAGTCTGCCTGCCACAAGTGTGATGGCTTCTTCCCAGGATATGGGTTCAAAGCGGCCATTGTTTTTCTTCAACGGTGTTTTCACCCGGCAGGGATCATACAGGTACTGGAGCCCGGCAATGCCATGGAGACATGCCCCGCCGTTATTCACAGGATAAGTGTCTTGCCCTTCTATTTTTACGGGTCTGCCGCCAATTTTTCTGACACTGATACCGCAGGTTCCCGGACACAGGGTGCACACCGACTGGCCATAGGTAATTTTTCCGTCAGGGGGAACAGGGGTCCAGGGCCAGTTCTGGGTCCAGATGGAAGAATCATCTGTCAGTTTGGCCCCCACAGGGGAGATTGCAATACCTGCAACCGCGCCAAGTCCCAATCCCAAGAAGCTTCTTCTATCAACTTTCATATGTAAAATCCTCTATAAAATTTGCAATTCTTGTATCTGGTCTATTTGTGGCACTGGAAGCAATAGCCCTTATGGCCGGTCTCTTCTTCATGACACACTGCGCAGTCATCCATCTTCATGCTGTCCCAGGGATTTTTCGTGATACCCCAGATATTGTTACCCCAGATATCACGGCTGTAGCCGGTAAGTCTGTTTTCTTCATAAGGCCTGGAAGAAGTGGATTCACCGATGTGGCCATGGCAGGTTACGCAGTCCATGCCGGCTGCTTTGATATGGGCAGCGTGGGAAAAGTACACACAATCAGGCTGTTTTGCATACACATACCAGGGAACCTCCCGCTGTTTTGCCACATACTCTGCTGCAAAAATGGCTTCATCTTCTGTTTCACCCATGGGTTCATCTGTGTGACAGTCCAGACAGGATTCTGTTTTGGGGATGCCTGAAAAGGTACCATCTTCTCTGAGAAAATGGCAGGATTCACAGTCCCCGGTTTCCTGAACATGCAGCGCGTGATCAAAATTAAAGGGCTGCTCATGTTTGGAGTAGAGCAGCTTGGGGAACAGCAGCCAGCCGGATAAAAAGCAAATCAAAAATGCCAGAATAAAAAAAATGACACCCAGCCCCAGGCCTGTGTCATTTTTTGGATCTTCGGCAGCGCTTTCCTTTGCACCATCCATGGAACCATGTTCTGTTTTGTTTTCTATTTCACTCATGAAAACTCCATCAATGTTAAAATGTTGATGTTACCTATAACCATTGTATCCAGGCACCCACCTGGACATATATTTTTTGCACCCGGCCCCGCTTTTTGCAGGATGCAATTCTTTCCAGGGAGCATAATCGCGTTAATCTATAGTAATATCTGGATTTGTTGTCAAGATAAAATGAGGCAGGAATAAAGGAAGGCAAAAAGGGAAAAGAGATAGGGACATAATGCTTTCACACCCATTTCCGGAAATTGGGAAAGGATGTGAAAGCGATTTTCAGCCCCCGGTTTTACGCATAACTGTGGAGGCCGGAAAGCAGAAAATTGACCCCGAAATAGGTGAACAATACCGCCACAAATCCCACAATGGAAACCAGGGCCAGATTCTTCCCGTGCCATCCCCGCATCAGGCGCAGGTGCATGAAAATGGCATACACAAACCAGGTGATCAGGGACCAGGTTTCCTTGGGATCCCAGGACCAGTATTTCCCCCAGGCGGAATTGGCCCATACCGCACCGGTGATAATACCGATGGTCAAAAAAAGAAAACCGAATACCACCATCTGGTAAGTGAGTTCATCAATGACATCCCAGGATGGCAGGCGGGCAAAAGCACCATTTTCAGCTGTCTGTTTTGGTTTGATAAAATAGATAATGCTGAGGCCGAATGCCAGGGCAAACCCGGCATACCCCAAAAAGCAGGTGACCACATGGGCGATGAGCCAGTTGCTTTTCAACGCGGGAATTAATGGATTGATCCTGGCACTGATGCTCGGGTCAAAGGAAGCATAGGCAATGGCCAGAAATATCAAGGGTGAGACAAACACCCCGAAACCCTGTTCCCGGTATTTTAATTCCACAAAGACATAGAGCACGGCCATGGTCCAGGAAAAAAACACAAGCGATTCATACATGTTGGAAAATGGGGCCCGGCCATACCCCATCTGGTAGGATTCCACCCACCGAAGACCGATGCCGGCCGTATTCATAAGCAAACCAGTGCACAGCACATAAAATCCCGCCTTTGCCAGGTGTTTGTTTTTAAAGGCGAACGAACCAAAATAACACACCATGGCCAGGCCATACAGAAAAGTTGTTGAAGACAATGCAAAAGAACTGTTCATACCCATTACCCTTTTTTCAAATGATTTTCCAGACGGGTGGCCATTCCTGCCAGTTTCAGGTTCAGATTCTGTGTGCTGCGGTTGGTTCTGCCTGCCAGATGGATGCTGGTTTTCCCGTCACTGACAGGCTCCACAGCAATAAGATACGACTGGTGGGACATGAAAAAGGTCACCCAGCATCCCAGTATCATGAGCACAAAACCGGCATATACATACCAGACCCCCGGGTCTTTTGTGACCTGGAGCCCGGTATAGTATTTTTTTTCAAACTCTTTGACAACAAAGGAGAACCTGCCTTTGCGCATTTTATCAAAGGTGGGAAACTGCAGGGGCAGACCGATCTGAAACCCCTCTTTATCATTCAGGGTCACTTTTCCGAAAAAAGCCTCACCCAGGTTACGTCCCCTGAAATCAAAATGGGGCAAAAACCCCTGGAGCTGAAAACTGCCTGTTTCATCCGGCAGTGTTATTGTCTCACCCACCTGCATGGTCCGGGTGATCTCCTGTCCTGTGATGTTATCTGTAATGGCCATTACAGCCGCACCGGCAGAAGTCGTTCCGTAAGAAGACTGGAAAATATTGATGCCTTTGTACCGCAAAGGATGGTTGACCCGGATATCTGTGGTCAGCGTTTCCTGTCCGTCTTCAATGATGGTCAGGTTGGATCTAAATTCTTCAGGCGCACCGGTATCATAAAATTTCACCTCAAATTCATTGCACCGTATCACAAAATCCAGCTGAACCGGTTCCCTTGTTTTGGCAGCAAATACCGTGTTTACCTGGTCTCCTTCATCAATGCGCACATTGGCCTTGAAGCCGAAAACAGACCCTATCAGTGCGCCCATCAGCAAAAGCAGCACACTGGCATGCACAACAAAAACCCCGATGCGGGTCCACCGTCCTTTTTCGGCATACACCGTCCGGAAGTTTTCCCCTTTTTTTTTGTGCACCGGCCCCACCTGCTTTGACAGCCAGTTTTCACAGGCCGCCGTCGCAGAATCTGGAGACTGGTCCACAAAAAAGGTACATATCTTTTTGGATCGCAGAAACCGGTCCGGATTGAAACGGATCTGTTTCGGGAAAATGGTCTTCCATACAAGCGAAAGCCGTTCCACCGAACAGACGACAATGTTGATGCACAAAAGCAGCAGTAAAAACAGAAACCACCAGGCATGGTACATATCATCAATGGAAAAGACCTGTATCAGATTATACAACCCCTTTCCATACAGGTTGATATACTGCTGCGGGGTGCCGTTCTGGAGCACCACTGTGCCGATGATGGAGGTGACAGCCAGCAGGACCAGGGTATAAACCGTCAGTTTGACAGAACAGAAAAATTCCCATATCTGCCGGGGGATAGTGTCTTGATTTTTCACTTTGTTTCTTTCATTGTCAGGTTATGCTGCCTTCACAAGGTCAGCAGCACTGTTTTTTTAGTTCACGGTCCAGCAGGTGCGGCAGGTGTGAGGTATTCTCCAGGGACAGGTCCATAGCCTCTTTGATAACATCCAGACGGCCCACAATTATCGCTTTCTGCCTGGCCCTTGTTACCCCGGTATACAGCAGCTGGCGGGTGACCACCCGGGACAGCTGGTCCGGGATTACTATCAAAACCGTATTAAACTCTGAACCCTGGCTTTTATGGATGGTCACGCCAAAAGCTGTTTCATGGGAGGGCAGATCCAGATAACGAAATTTTTTCACCATACCGTCTTCCATTGTGAAACCGGCTGTCAGGATACCTTTTTGGTCCAGAACAACCCCTGTATCTCCATTAAAAAGCCCCCTGGTATAATCATTTGCAGTAATCATGACCAACTGTTTTAAAAACCGCTCCCTTATACCAGAATCAAAAACCCTGCGCAAAATCTTTTCACAAAGATGATTAATTTGTAATGTTCCATATTCCCCTTTTTTGTGGGCACATAAAATTCTGAAATCATCCATGGCAGCAAGAGATGCTGTCAGGCCCTGCTGATGCATGAACCCGGCATACCCTTCTCCTATATGGGTTTCCAGTGTCCGGGCATACCCTTTTTCCGGCTGTTCAAACAGCAGATCCGGGTACCGGTTTTTTGTGAGAATTTTTGTCACTTCAGCAACATCATTCTTCCGAATGGCATTGGCCAGATTCTCAATGCCTGTTTTGCCCCCGGATCTGAAGTTATAGGCCAGAAAAACCACACGTTTTTTCAGGGCATCTGTCCGGCAGATATCACTGAACACCGCCCCGGCCTGTACCGGAGACAACTGGTTTTCATCCCCCAGAAGAATCACCCGGGCATCCAGGGGAATGGCTTCGAACAACCGGGTCATCAATGCCATGTCAATCATGGATGCCTCGTCAACAATCACCACATCTGCGGCAAGCAGGTTGTCTTTTCCATGAACAAACCCGGGCTGGTTCTTTTTTGGAATCAGCACTGAATGGATGGTGGCCCCGTCCTGGAGGCGGACCGCGGCCTTTCCTGTGGGAGCGACAGATAAAAACCGCGGCATGGGCAGACCATTTGCTGCTGCATGATCCTGGATCACCTGTCTGATGACTCTGGAAATATGGGTTTTGCCGGTGCCCGGTCCCCCTGAAATCACCGTAAAATTACTGGAAAATGCCGTGATGATGGCTTTTTTCTGGTGCTGGACATGATCAGGATGCTGCCCCTTGAAGGTCTCGTCCACTGCCGCCTGAACAAATTTTTGGTCCAGGGGCAGCGGGCGGGACCGCATGCGTTCAGACAGGGCCTGCACCAGGCGGTGCTGAAAATCATGGTATTTGGACAGGTAAAGACAGCTGTCAGCATCCAGAATCAGCGGAAAACAAAGGCTGTTTGTATCTTGTGGTTTTCCCACCATGGCGGATGATTCCAGCGCCTTTATCCAGACAGCAAATGCCGGCAGCTGCACCGTATCTTGAGGATTTTCTGTGAGACGTATGGCTGTGCCTGATATTTTTTTGATATCCAGGCAGATTTTTCCATCAGCCAGTTCCCTGGAAATCAGGGCGCAGGAAACCGGCATCAGGTCATGGTCATGGGGAAAAACAGCTGCCATGCTGAGGGCAAAATAATAGTCCAGGTGTGTTATCACACCATGTTCATGCAGTCTGTGCAGCCAGGGAAACGCTTTTGGGGTCATTACCGGAGTTTCCTGAAAATTGTGGTGATGCTGTCATGGCAGCAGGTATTTTTACAAGAAATGAAAATGGGGAGGGTCCTGCAGGGGAAAATGCCATTGCATGCAAATAAAAAGACACCTTTTTTACAAGGCGCCTTTACAATTTTAACAGGATTATCTTGAATAGGTAGGGTATACAGCAGATCCTCTTGTGGATTTTCTTCTGTCACCAGACACATTCCGTCTGTCCACTCCCTTTCTGCGGTTATTTTCAAAGGAAAGTTCCACAAAAATGCCTTCCCTTACACTGCTCCTTCTGTCAGCCCTGGCTTTGCGCCGGTCCCTTCTAAATTTTCGGGTAACGGTTCTTCTCCGCTCGGAAAATCCCCGTATCCTGTAAGGCGCATCAATGGCTTCGTCCTTAACCGGTAATATTTTATAATCAAATACCATGATGTTTTCCATACTTTTTTCAGATTAATAATAATCCTTTAACCTGTACATGGTATCGTCTTGTTTGATATGTAACTTTAATTTTTTTGCATGCTGTCTTCAATATAATGGTGAACTCTCAAAAACGGGACATACAATGCATCGCTGGTTTTAATGTGGTCCACAAGCCAGTTTCGCAACTCAAGTATGGTGTCCATGGTCAGGTTGTCAACATCTTCTGCGATCTCCCGGCGCAGGCTGATGGCGCTCCTGATAAACCGGCGGTGGGCCCTGGCATGGATCTCCCGGTCAGGATAATTTTTTTTTCTGAGAATTTTTTCCTCTGTTGAAAAGTACAGTTTTCCATAATCATTGATTTCAGAAATCATATTGGCTAACGCTTTGGGATCTGATTTTTTGTGTTTCAGGTCAATGAGTTCATTAAAAAGTGCAAACATTTTTTTCTGGTGGTTGTCAATTTCAGCCACATCCACACTGAATTTTGGATCCCATTCGATCTGAAGATCGGATTTTGTCATTCTTATCTCCTCAGTACTTCTTTCTTTTTCCAAACAAGGCATTACCGATAATTATGATGGAAAGCACCACCGCCAGAACCGTGGCAATTACGATGCCCTGTTTTCCGAATTTTGGATAAATCACTTTGGGTACCAGATACATGTACAATAATATATGACACATCCCTATACAGACAAGGCGGTACCAGTTTTTTTTCACGGTATCATCTCAAGCAGCCTGGCATGAATATTATCGAATCCGCCGTTGGACATGACCAACACCAGATCTTCGGGTACCAGCCTGGGTACCAGAAATGCCAGCACCTCCTGAACATCGGCAAAATGGCGGGCCTCCACCCCCAGGCTGCTGATATCTGATACCAGCTTTTCCCGGGAAAGGCGCTCGTTTTCCGGAATGTTTTTTTTCACCGAAGGATTGCATATACAAACCAGATCCGCCTCCTTAAAGGCCCGGGGATAGCTTTCCTGGAAAAAAGTGCGCATGGAGGTGTTGGTACGCGGTTCAAAAACAGCAATAACACGGCCCCTGGGATAAAATGGTTTGACTGCCCGGATGGTTTCTCTGACCGCAGAGGGGTGGTGGGCAAAATCATCCATCACCGTGATCCGGTTTTTCACCCCCCGGATCTCCTGCCGTCGCTTGATCCCGGAAAAAGAGGCCATGGCCGCCTGCACCAGGCCGGTATCCACACCGATAATATCGGCTGCAGCTGCACAAGCCGTAAAATTCAAAAGATTGTGCACTCCCTGCAGCCGGGTTTCAATTTCATAGGATGTTTTTGGACCCTGTATCCGGGCACGGGTAAAAAAATCCTGGGGTGCAGAATCAGCTAATGACCAGTCAGCACCCTTGCCGTATGTGATAACATTTTTGGCATCATTTTCATGGATATCCACCAGGACATCCATGAGATGGGGACTGTCTTTGCAGGCAATGACATGGCTTTTGCCTGCCACTTTTTTTACCAGGTCCGAAAAAACCTGTTTCACATGGCCCAAGTCCCTGAAAATATCTGCATGGTCAAATTCCACCCCGGTGATAATAGTAATAAATGGATCATAGTGCATGAACTTGGGGCCTTTGTCAAAAAAGGCTGTATCATACTCATCTCCTTCAATTACCATGTAATCACCTGATCCGATCCGGAAACTGGACTGGTAATCCTTGAGGATACCGCCGATCAGGAAACCTGGATCCAGCCCGGCAGATGCAAGGATATGTGCTATGATGGATGCAGTTGTGGTTTTTCCATGGGTGCCGGTCACCAGGATAATTTTTTTTCCGGCTGCAATAAACCGGTTCACAGCCTGGGGCATTGACATATAGGGAATGCCGCGCGCCATCACCGCCTGTGCTTCCGGATTATCCCGGGTGACAGCATTGCCGATAATAACAAGATCCGGATCATGGCCCAGGTTTCCGGTACCAAACCCCTCACAAAGCAATATTCCCTTTTCAGCCAGAAAATCACTCATGGGCGGATACACATGCTGGTCTGAACCGGTCACGGCATATCCCATTTCTTTTAAGACACAGGCAAGGGTGCCCATGCCTGTGCCGCAGGCAGCCGTCAGGTGGATCTTATGGATGCGGGACATGGATTAGATATCGGCCATCACCGCTTTTGCAGCGGCAATGGTTTGGGCAATATCTTCGTCTGTATGCGCCAGGGACACAAAACAGGCCTCAAACTGGGAAGGTGCCAGATAAACCCCATTTTCCAGCATCCCCCTGTAAAATGCGGCAAACCTTTCCAGGTCACAGGTTTTGGCCTCTTCAAAATTGCGCACTTTGCGGTCATTGAAGAAAAACCCTGCCATGGATCCTGCATGCCCGGTCTGAAACGGGATGCCTGCATCATCTGCTGCAGCCTGTAACCCCGTCATAAGGGTCTGGGTCCGCAGGTGCAGGGTATCGTATACACCCTCCTCCTGAAGGGCTGTCAATGTGGCAATGCCGGCAGCCATGGCCAGGGGGTTGCCTGACAGGGTTCCGGCCTGGTAAATGGACCCTGTCGGGGCAATCTGGGACATGATATCCCGCCTGCCCCCATAGGCCCCCACTGGCAGGCCCCCTCCAATGACCTTGCCAAAGCAGGTCAGATCCGGTGTGATGTTGAACAGTCCCTGGGCAGAATCCCTGGCCACCCGGAATCCTGTCATGACCTCGTCAAAAATCAGCAAAGCCCCGTATTTTTCGGTCTCCTGTCTCAGGGTTTCCAGAAATCCCTCTTCAGGCATCACCATGCCCATGTTTCCTGCCACCGGCTCCAGGATCACCCCGGCCACCTGATCCCCTTTTTGTTTCATCACCTGTCTGAATCCGTCAATATCATTATACGGCAATGACAAGGTGTTCTGGATAACCGACTCAGGAACACCGGGACTGCCGGGAATACCCAGGGTGGCCACCCCTGATCCGGCCGCAACCAGCAGGGTGTCGGCATGTCCGTGGTAACAGCCGTCAAATTTGATGATGATGTCGCGTCCTGTAACCCCCCTGGCCAGGCGCAAGGCACTCATGGTGGCTTCAGTGCCGGAATTGACCATCCGCACCATATCCACGGACGGGACCATCCGGGTTACCATGCCGGCCAGCCGGGTTTCCAGATGGGTGGGGGCCCCGAAACTGGTACCGGTTTCCAGCACATCCCGGAGGGCCTGGATGACAGCAGGCGGCCGGTGCCCCAGGATCAGCGGTCCCCATGACAATACATAATCGATGAATGCATTGCCGTCTGCATCATACAGCCGGCTTTTGTCCCCTCTTTGAATAAAAAGTGGTTTTCCGCCCACTGAACCGCAGGCCCTGACCGGAGAATTAACACCTCCGGGAATCAGTTCCCTGGCCTCGTCAAACAAGGCTGCAGATTTAGAAAATATCATAACAGGTCCCCCTGACACCTAAATGTTGTGTCCAAAATTTGCTGAAGTTATTATTGTTTCATAAATTTTTGACTATACCAAACCTCCTTCGAACGGGTCAACCGGTTTGTTTCCCCCTGCTCGTGAAAAAACCATTGACAAGCGGTTTTACGGCTGTTATTTTGCCTTTTGTTGAAATGCAGCGGGCCGTTAGCTCAATTGGTAGAGCAACTGACTCTTAATCAGTAGGTCCAAGGTTCGATCCCTTGACGGCCCACCAGTAATGACAAAGGTTTTCAGCTTTTTGGTTGAAAACCTTTTTTTGTTACACTTGATATTTTAATGTGGTTTTTGAAATTCTATTCATAGCCTGGGAAAAGACTCGCATTTTTCAAATACCCTGCTCCATTACTTTGTATGCGCCGGTTTCTTCCATTGACCACCTTCCTTCAATTGGAGATTTTCCCGTTGAAATAATCGGCCCACTTGTTGGGTTTAAGGCAGTTATTGGGGATGGACTGCCCTTCATGGCCATGCCTTATCACCGTCTGGAATGCCTGTCAATATTGAATTTTTATTGTCTCCCTTGTTGGCGTTCCTGCCGTCTAACTGCTACAGAATGCATGTAACCAAGACCCAGGCAAAGAACCTGAGAGCAAGGTATTTGATGCATCCACACAAAGATTATATCACAGATCTTGAAAATACTTTAGCAATTTACGATGCGGTTCCTGTCTTGAATCCAACCGTCATGAAAATACAGCAGGAAGCCACAAGAAAAGATCTCCATTTTTCTTTACTGGCAAGCCTTATCCGTAAGGACCCGGCCATGACCAGCCAGGTTTTAAAGGTTGCCAATTCCCCTTATTGCCGGGGCATCGAAGAAGCCCGAACCCTCAAGGATGCACTGACACGGCTGGGTCAAAAGGAAATTTGTCAATATTATAATGGTCCTGATATACCAGCAGCACTTCCGGTCAAAATATCCGGTGATCCATCCATTACAAAAACAGTTGTGGCATCACTGTGTCAATATTTTGTGGCTGAGAAGTATAATTTTTTGTAGCCAGGCATTAAACTATATGGGCTAAGGTCAACATCAGAAGCCATTCTTACACATTAAGCTATATAATATATTTTGTTGAAAATCAGCCCTTTCTGGAGTCAAGGATTATCCCATGGCTGAAAATTTCCAGGGTCATTTATTTTGGGATACCATGAATATTGTTGAGACCGGAGAAAATTTATGGTAAATACAAGAATCCTAAACTGCAATTCACATAGAAGTCTATAGAAGGAAATAAATTGATGGCAAAGGAATGCAGTGTTCCTGAGAATCCTTTAAGTTTCATTCAACAATGCGTTCACTTAAAAAAAATTCACTGGACTTATCATGTGAACATGCGAATGAGGGGAAGATTTATCTCACGAGAAGCGATTGATAACTCTTTCAAAAATTGTCAACTACCCAGGCCTGAAGGCCGGAGCTTGTAAAAGGCTCCATGGTTGACCAGGGAAATGTTCAAAGTTTAATGGCAAAGACAAAAAAGGAGAACATTAAAAGTTGCATAGAGAGCTAAAGACCAACGGCGGGATGCTTCCTCAGTCCCGCCCTCTTGAAGCCCGGGTTGCAGACAACCTACAGGGGTGTGGACGAAACGGGTCCGGGCATACAGCCGCTGTGCAACAATCCCGAGGGGAGAGTTCAACCGATGCCAGGGTTGAACCGTCACCCGCCGTG
>JAABSB010000159.1 GCA_011390615.1 Desulfotignum sp.
ACATTTTTCATGGACCAGTATTGCCCGGCAGACCGTGGATTTTTATCAGCATCTGATCAAAAATCACGGTCAGTCCGGTGACACCCTGCACCGGCCGTAGGCAGCCGTAACATTTTTGATTGACAAAATGTGGATTTTCCTTCTTATAATGCTGTTCACCGTAACCCGGGACAAATAACCAGCGATAATGAGTTGAATCAAACCTTTATGAACAGGAAAATTAGCAATGAAAACTTTTATTATTGGTGTTCTTTTTGGCATTATCGTGGCATGGGTGGGGATCTGGTATTTCAATGTGGGCAAGGACAACCAGAAGGTGCAGGAAACCGAGGAGCGCGTTGTTGCTCAGGTCGAAAAGACCAGTGAAACAGTGAACCAGATCCTGCAGGCCAGACTGGAAGCCTGGGAGTTACGTCCCGAAGATATCCGCCAGGAACTGGAAGAGCAGGGAGAAGTGATCCGGCGCAAGGCCAGGGATCTGGGCGAATCGGTTTCAGATCATGCCCGGGATGCCCAGGCTACTGCCGCCATTAAGATCAAGCTCGCGGAGGACCCGGATCTTTCAGCTTTTTCCATTTCCGTATCCACCACGGATGGAAAGGTGACATTGTCCGGCACGGTTCAATCTCCGGAATTGATCGGCAAGGCTATGGGCCTGGCCCTGGGAACACAAAACGTTCGAAAAGTTGTATCAAAATTAGTGGTTGAATAAAGGGGGTTGCCGGACCGATTTAAGCCGATGGTCTTGAAACAGTCTCTTCCTATTTTAAATTTTGGGAATATAATTTGTAAACTTAATAAGTTAAACGCTCCCGAAAGGGACCCAAAACAAAGGAACTACTCAGCACCCTTCAGCAATACACCGCTGATCAGCGCGATCAGGCAGTCAAAAAGGTCGACGGCCTAATAGACGTACTGGAAAGTAGCGTTGACAGTAACTGGGACCAGATGACCCAGGCAGACCGTCAAAAAATCAGGGCCAACCTGAAAGCGCTGCACCAGCAGAGAAAGGAAATTGCCGACAACAATTAGCATTACTTCAACCGAAGGTTCTGCTTCTGGAAACCTCAGCAGAATGGAATATTAGGAGAAAGAATATGGATCTGGTTCGGATTTTGGTTGCAATACTTTTACCGCCTCTTGGCGTTTTTCTTCAGGTGGGAATCGGGGGAGCATTCTGGTTGAACATCCTCTTGACACTTTTGGGGTATATCCCCGGCATCGTACATGCCGTCTGGATTATTGCCAGGCGCTGAAGCCGGTAAGCACCCTTTTCATGAGTAAGGGATAACCGCTTTTATGCATATTGCAACCCAGCTTCTGATCATTGTTTCCACCGGGCTCTTCTGTCAATGGTTTGCCTGGCGGATAAGTTGACCTGCAATCATTCTTCTGATCGCTGCGGGAATTTTGCTGGGGCCCGTCACCAGCGGTTCTTACTTTTCAATAATTTACGCTTGCTGGAAGTGGCTGGAAGGAGGCGTTGACAGGACTTGGTGGTGCCGCAGGTGCGGCAGCGCTGATTGGAGGGCTTGGCGGATGGCTCATCGGCAGTTTGTACAGGCGCGGTTCAGTCTCCCCACACCTCAAAGCGCCCATACTTATGGTGATGGTTCTGGCGGCATACTGGGTCAGCAAACAGATCCAGCACGAGGCAGGCCTGCTGACAAAGTAGATGGCAACAGCCCGCCCCTTGTCGAAATTTCGGCAGATCCGGCGTGACCGGGATGCAGGTAAGGTAGAAAATGTGGCGGTGAACGCCAACCGTGGAAAAGAATTTATTTTCCTGATGCCCTTTCCAACCACATTTGTTTTTTCGGGGCTGGTACCTCTTTGGGGTGTGTGTTTTTTTCTGGAGAATGGATTGCGCCCGGGACTGGTCGGAAGCATCCGGTTTCAGCCCTTGCTGCTTGTGATTCCAGCCACTGCGGGCGCCAGCTGTGCATTCATGCTTCCGGTCGCCACGCCGCCGAATGCCATTGTCTATGGCAGCGGACTGATCAGCATACCGCAGATGGCGCGTGCCGGATTTATATTCAACATCCTGATGGTCTTTATCATCACCGGCATGATGTACCTGCTCCTCGGGCATGTGTTCAATGTGCTTTGGAGAACCTGGCCCCTGGCGTAGTCAGTCTGGTGACACCCTGCACCGGCCATAGACAGCTGTAACATTTTTGAGCCATCCGGCATGCTGTTTTGTCAATTTTTTCTTTGGCAGCCGCCACTGCCAGTTGTCCTGTGTATCCCCCGGCTGGTTCAGGCGGGCATCATGGCCAAGACCGAGAATGTCCTGGAGCGGGATGATCACTGTATCAGCCACAGACATCATGGCCAGGCGCATCATTTGCCAGTGTATTTTTTCCTTGGAGATATGGCTGCCCAGGTAGCGCTGCAAACGGGTCTTTGCCTGGTCGGTAAGTTCCTGTTCAAACCATCCGCGGATGGTGTTGTTGTCATGGGTGCCGGTGTAAACTATACAGTCCCGGATATGGTGATGGGGCAAAAAAGAACCGTGGGGAAAATCGTCGCCAAAAGCGAACTGCAGCACCCGCATACCGGGCAAATGGAATCTGCGCATGCATTCATGGACATCAGGTGTGATTGTGCCCAGGTCTTCGGCAATAACCGGCAGATGTCCGAACCGCATGGTCAAGCTGGTGAAAAAATCATCACCCGGAACCTCCACCCATTGCCCGTCAACAGCGTTCTCTGCCGAGGCTGCAACCTCCCAGTATGCAATCAGCCCCCTGAAATGATCGATGCGCACCACATCAAACATCTCAAAGTTGTGTGCAAACCGTTTGAGCCACCAAGCGTAATTGTTTTTCTGCAGGTATTTCCAGTCGTATACCGGGTGGCCCCAGAGCTGACCGGTGTCACTGAAGTAATCCGGCGGAACCCCTGACACTTTTGCCGGTAATTTGTTTTCATCCAGTTTGTACTGCTGGGGACAGCTCCAGACATCTGCACTGTCAAAGGGCATATAGATGGGAAGATCTCCGTACAGATGGATATTGCGGGCATTGCAGTAATTTTTGAGTGCCTGCCACTGACTGAAAAACAAAAACTGTACAAATTTATGAAATCTGATCTGTCTGCTCAGCCTGTTCTGTATCTCCGCCAGGGCATCCGGGTGCCGGTCCCGTAACGGTTGGGGCCATTGCTGCCAGCTGACCTGGTCAAAATGCGCTGTGAGCGCCATATATGTTGCATAATCTTTCAACCAGGCTGTCTGCCGGGAGCAGAAATGATCAAACCCGGCAAGAGTTTTTCTCTGTTGTTCCATGCGTTCAAAAGCCAGTTGAAAAAGGGTGTGCTTATGTTCTGCAACAGCTGGATAATCAACGCGTTTATCGGAAAAAGGCTGTTGCGGCATGGTTTCATTCACAGACAGAAGTCCGGCACGGACAAGAAAATACGGGCTTATCAGCAAAGGGTTCCCTGCAAAGGCTGAGGGGCTGCTGTAGGGAGAACCGCTTTGGGGGTCAACTGGATTCAGCGGCAGCACCTGCCATATCTGCTGGCCTGTGGCAGACAGAAAATCAGCAAACCCATAGGCTGCAGGTCCCAGATCACCGATACCATAACTGCCGGGAAGACTGCTTATGTGCATCAGGATGCCGTTTGTGCGTATGGTCATTGATAATCCTTTATGGTCCGGCCGGCAAATCCTTGTGCACGGATGCGGCCATTTTTTCTGCCCATATTTCATATTGTGATTCAGGTACTACCAGGGACAGTGCCCCAAATTTGGCAGGGTTGCGTATGGGCGTTAATTCTACTTTCAAAGGTGGTGCCAGCATGTTGCTGTTTCTGGCGCGGTCCGCTACTTTTTTTGCAATATTGTCCACATGCCAGGGGTTTAAGCGGGCCACACTTTCTCCGATGCCGATACGTGTGAGACCAAACAGCTGGGCAATGGCAATGGCGGCATCTGCGGTCACTTGTGCTGCAAGATCCGCAATAAATACTGCCAGTCCGTCTGCATTGTTTTTTGCATAATCCATAACGGTTTTTGCATCAATTTCTGCATGGCTGCTGATTCTGGAATCAGCAGCCAGTTCAGACAGATCGGAAAAACCGGCTTGCCGTTCAAAACACGGTGAGATGTTTTTTAAAACCGGACTGCCCTTGAGTGACAGCAGTATCCGGGCACAATTGGAAACACCTCTGCCTGAGGCATAGTTTTCCGCACATGCCGTGGGATGTCCTGTTGTACACCCACAGGTCTGCCACAATGCTTTCGGCATAAAACCAACCGGGATATGGCCGATCTCTGCCGGTACATCACAGCCCGGGATGCCGCATCCAAAACCGGTTCCCAGGATAAAATAAGCAGTTTTTTCAGGATCAATGCCATGGGTCACTTTATAGTAAATGCCCTGGGCCATGGCTGCGGCAGTGCCGTCATTTGCGGTTTTAACCGGGTGGGCTGCTTTGGCTTTCATGACCACAATGCCGGGTTTGTCCTTGTTTTGGCCGGATGCAAACCGCATGGGGGTGTTCCCGCCGGCAATCATTATATTTCCTTTTTGTTCCCAGGTTTTGCCGCAAAGACTTACGCCTTTGCCTGCAATAGCGAACTTTCCGATTTTTTTTTCTGCTTGCTTCAAAAAACTACCTTCAGTCTGCTGCATGTAGGCAGACACCCTTTCTTCCGGGGGTATGTCTTTCAATATGGTATCAAGCAGCACCTCAGGATGCCCGCCGGCAAGTGTTTTCCCGGTTTTTTTAAACGGGCTTTCGTATTGTTTTTCATACAGAAAAGTGCCGTCTTCGTCAGCCAGCAGAAAGTCAAGCTTTGTTCCTCCCAGATCAATTCCCAGTAAATCGGGCATTTTGCCTCCGAATTCATAGAATTGCCATCTATATGATGCAACACAGTATAAATCGCTTTCAAATGCAGGTCAATGAATGAAGGTATTTAATATTTGGAGCCATAAAAACCGGATCCATGCGACAGATACGAAAATCAGCGGTAGAAAGGGTTGCCAGGCATGGGAAAGGAACATTTTTGATGAAT
>JAABSB010000160.1 GCA_011390615.1 Desulfotignum sp.
ATGCTGCCATCTGTCACCCGCTTTTTGACTGACTCGATGATTATTTCATGATCGAGTGTATCAAAGCACTTGGACAGATCCATATCCACCACCCACTTGAACTCGTACTTGCGTATGAACATCTGGGCTTTGGATATGGCCTGATGACAACCTTTGCCGGTCCGATATCCGTAGCTGGACGGATGAAATCCCGGATCAAATATTGGCTCAAGAATTTCCCGCAATGCCTGCTGTACAATACGGTCACGAACCGAAGGAATGCCAAATTTCCTTGTTCCGCAACCCGGTTTGGGTATCTCCACCCGCTTCACTGGTTGCGGTCGATAACTTTTGGTCTTCAGTTCGTGCATCAGCATGGACAGATTCTCTTCCTGCTTCCTGGTGAATTCTCCAATGGTTTGCCCATCTATTCCGGCAGCCTGCTTTGAAGCTTTCACCTTTTTGAATGCTTTCTCTAAATTCTTGTATGAGAGCATCCTGTCATAAAGGCTATAGTAGATCTTTACCATGTGTTACTCCTGCTGTTCCTTCCACTGCTCCTGATGCGATACCCCGGTTCTTCTCCCGATGATCCCTGCATTCTATCCTTACGGCAATTTACAGTCTCTATAACGGGATACCCCGTCGGACAGCCTGGCAGACAACCCATAAGCCGGAGCAGAAAAAAAATAAACAAAACTAAATCAGAAAAAACAGGGCTGGTATAACCAGGAGCAGGCCGGCATTGGTGATCAGCCAGCAGGCATTGGCTAGGTCGACATCCAGGTGGTACAGGGTGGGCGGCACCATGGCGATGAACCCCACGGGCATGGCGGACAGGATCATCACCACCTTCAGGGGAAGGCCGTCATCGATCCGGCCCAGGCCCAGGGCATATCCGGTGCCGGTAACCACAAAGGGAATGATCAGAAACTTGATTGCGGCAATGAGCAGTCCCGGTTTAAAAAAAGTGTGCATACTTGAAAACCGCATGGCCATGCCGATGGAAACCAGCAGCAGAAATGCGGCCAGTGGGATGAGAACGGTATTGACTGGGCCGTAGAATGCAGGGCGGGAAATGCCGGACAAATTGAGAACCAGACCGGAGGCGATACTGAAAACAGCCACCAGGACAAAGGGGTCTGTGACCGCGGTTGTCAGGCGTTTGACAAATGTGGGGGTTTCGGTGGCATCCCGGCTGAAGGACTTGGCAATGGGAAACCCCACCGCATAATACAATGATTCTTCAAACAGCTTGTAAAACGGGACCAAGGCAAAGCCTTTTTCCCCCAGAAAAATAAAACAGAACAGAGCTCCCAGGGACCCGATATTGGTGAACCCGCCGCACACGACATAGCTGCCGGTCTGCAGGGAATTCAGGCGCAGCATCCTGGCGGAAAAAAACGCCAGGATGCCGCCGGTGATCAGCGCTGTTGCGCCCAGAAAAGGCAGGGCCGCCATCCGGATGTTCTGGATATCAGCCACCCAGGTGGCCCCGAGGATGGCCACGGGATTCAAAAACAGCAGGGCGGTTTTCTGCAGGGTTCTGCGCCACATGTCAATGGGCACCGGAGCCTGGTGTTTCTTTATGACCATCTGGACCAGATAGCCGGCCCCGATGCCGAAAATCACCAGGGTGATGGAAAATATAAGCCTGCCCATGTTGTGCTCCCTCTCGTTTAGAAAAAAACCGGTCTGCAACCCCGGTAATGGGGTCAGTTACGATACAGGACCGAACTCCTTGATGATCGATTCCAGCACCGCATCGGACATGCCGTATGAATAGGAGTCATCCGGAAAAATGCCGGCTTTCACCTCTTTGGCATACCGGGTGAACGCATCGGTCATTACCTGTCCCACATTGGCGTACTGCTTGGCAAAAGACGGGGTGAAGTTGTCGTACATGCCCAGGACATCCGGGGTTACCAGCAGCTGGCCGGAGCACTTTGGCCCGCCGCCGATGCTGATGGTGGGAATGTCCAGTTTCCGGGTCACATAATCGGACAGTTTGGTGGGAACCGCTTCAAAGATGATGGCAAACACGCCCGCCTCCTGGAGCGCCAGGGCTTCAGACACCACTTTTCTGGCAGAAGTCACATCTCTTCCCTGTGCCTTGAGGCCGCCAAGCGCCCCCACTGCCTGGGGATGGAGCCCCACATGCCCCACGCAGGCGATCCCCATTTCCACCACCGCTTTTGTTTTGGCGATGTGGTTGTGGGTGGCTTCAAACTTCACCGCATCCACTTTGGCTTCGGTCACGAACCGGGCCGCGTTTTTCATGGTGGCCTCGATACTGTACTGGAATGAGCCAAAGGGCATGTCCGCCACCACCATGGTTCTGTCGCAGGCCCTGGCCACGGCGGCGCAGTGCAGCACCATCATCTCCATGGTGGCGGTCAGGGTGTTGGGGTGGCCGTGAACCACCATGGCGCAGGAATCCCCCACCAGGATCATGTCGATGCCGGCATCGTTGATCTTTTTGGCGGTGGGGTAGTCATAGGCAGTGAGCATGGTGATGATGTCGTTGTTGTTTCTCATTTCCTGGATGGTTTTTACCGTGTGTTTTGACATGTTCTTCTCCTAAAGTCTGGTCTGTTACATCAGTTTGGGTGGTGTTCCGCCTTGTTGACAGCGCCAAAAAGCCGGATTTTTTCTTTGACAGGTTCTTTCATGGCATCAATGCCCTGTTTCATGATGGCAACCAGTTCCGCATCCACATCAGCGGTGAATGTTTCTGCCAGCTGCACCATCTGCCGGGTGAACCTGATATTGGTGTCCTGGTCGTGCATGGAGCCATCTGCCATGACAGAGGAAACACCGGCTGACAACGCCAGATGCATCAGGTCCGGTGATGAACAGTGATCCAGGTGAACGCTCACCGGGACAGCAGCGGATTTTCCGGCTTCCAGGCACAGTTTCACCAGGGTTTTGCCCCCGATCTCAAGGGCCGAAGGCAGCACCTGCAAAATGACAGGGCTTTTCAGTTCCTCTGCCGCCTGGGTGACGGCCAAAGCACCTTCCAGGTTATACACGTTAAAGGCCCCGACAGCATAGGTATCCCTTCGTGCATGGGCCAGAAGTTTTCGGGTCGGGATCAGCACGATATCCTTTTCATCTGGTTATGGCACCGTTGTGCGTAATGTTTTGTGTATCCGGACCAGGGCATCGTCATCCCCCACATTGCCGGGAAAAACAATGTACGGCATCCCAGGATGCAAAGACTCGTTTCCCAGCTGCCACACCGGCACCCCCGGCAGGATCTGGCCAAGGATCATGGCACGCCGGACCTGCAGCCCCTTTGTGGCCAGGTCACTGGAGGTGATGCCGCCTTTGGCCAGGATATACCGGGGCCGGCAGGATATGGACCGGACGATATCTGAGAGGCCGTCGGATATTGACTGGCCGATGCTCAGGCTGTGGCCGGGATCTGTGTCAGAGATCAGCTTCCGGCTGGTGTAGATCAGGGTGTCCCGGCCGGCATGCAATGCTTTTGTAACCTGTTTTCCGGTCCGTTTTATGGTCTTTTCCCGCACAGTCTTGTCCAGCAGGAGTTCCACCGGAATTTCCACGGGCAGGATATCGGTGTGGCGGATCAGGGCCGTTATCTGGGCTGTGGTTTTAGGCACATAGGATCCGGCAATGAACAGGGCACCGGCCCGGGCATTATTCCGGATCAGCTCTTTTTGGGACAGCATGCCCGGGCGCGGCACCACGCCGGCCCTTACCCGGACAAAGCTGGCTGCCGTGCGGAACAGAAACCGCCTGCCCAGAGATTCGGCCTTCAACAGCCCGGCCACCAGCACATGGATGTCCTGGTATGACAACGCATTGACAATACATGCCCCGGGTGCCGGCACGGTCATGAGAAGGTCTGCCACCCGGTCCGGCCCGTAGTTTCTTATATCATCCAGGGTCACACAGATCACATCCGCGGGTGTGATTTTATGGCCGGTTTTTTCAGCGACCCATTCCCGCAAATCTGAGTGAAGAAACCCGAATGCCGCATCTTTGGCATAGGGTGTGCTTGCTGCGGGGATCAGCTGGTCTTTTTCACGTACATAGTGAATATTGTTGATGGTCAACCGTCCCCCTTCCAGAAAAAAGGGACAGATCAGATAAGGCAGGCCGGCATCACCCATGGCATGGGCCACGGCATCCACTTCAAAAGGGAAGTGTCCCCGCAGGGTGGAATCGCTGCGGCTGATAATTGATATGGGAACGGCGGTGTTCCGGCCGGCCTGTTTCAGGTTGGCACCGATCACCTGTCCTAAACGGCAGGCCTGGTCCCTGGGCAGTGCCCTGGAGTTGGTCAGGATATAAAAGGCGGAGGAATTTCCGGTCAGTTCTTTTTCCAGGGCCGCCACCTCCCAGGTGGTGAGTACCGGCAGCCCGTGTACTGTCTGGGTGCCGGTGGGATCATCATCCAGAACAACGATTTTGGTTCTGTCTTGTGCCACCTGCCGGCAGATGAGGGACAGCAGATCCTCGGGCCATTCAGGCGGCAGTATCTGGGAAAGGGCGGCGATCTCCAGCGGTTTTTCCGGCATGTTTTCTCCCTTTATTTCAAACCGAAAATACAACGTTCGATAAACTGCCAGGTTTTCAGGTAATCCCCTCTGGCCATCAGGTTTTCCAGGGAAGATAGATCGATGGTTTCCAGAAGGTTCCAGATTTTATTGGTCAGGCGGCTGTTGGCTTCAAAGGTTCCTTTGATATCCCACCGGGTGGGAGAGGTGTCCGAGGTGAAATAGTCAGCATAATCATATTTTTTCAGATAATACAAAAATTCCACGTAATCCAGAAAATGCTTGGTGCCGCAGAAATAATCCCAGTCCCATTTGCCGTCGTTGTCATTGACATGGATATAATAGGGGTACCGGCTGCCGGCCAGCATGGCAACGGCCTCGGCCGGGTTTTCATTGCCGTAGATGGAATGGCCGAAATCAATGGTCACCCCCATGTTGCAGGGCTGTATGTCATGGAGCAGGCA
>JAABSB010000161.1 GCA_011390615.1 Desulfotignum sp.
TCCGTCATCGGCAATTTTGCACTCTGTGCCGGGCAGGGGCTTGCCAACGGTTTCCGGCCGGATATCCCCGTCCCTGTGCATGTATGCGATACCGGTGATTTCTGTCTGGCCGTAAATCTGTTTGAGGTTGACCCCGATGGCCTGGTAAAAGGTGAACAGTTCGGGTCCCAGGGCGGCCCCGCCGGTATAGGCCCGCCGCAGGCGCAAAAGCCCGATCTGGTTCACCAGGGGCCGGAAGATGAACTGTTTTCCCAGCCAGGCCTTGAACCGGAGCATCGCCGGCATGGGTTTGCCGGTCATGCGGAAACCTGCCGCCTCAATGCCGATGCGGATAAAGTAATTGTACATCAGTTTGTTGAACCAGTAGGACTGGTCGATTTTCAGCCAGATTTCCGACCGGATGCCTTCATAGATCCTGGGGGCCCCGAACATGAAATGGGGGCCGATCTCCTTTAAATCCGACATGGCGGTTTCAACGGATTCCGGAAAATTGATGGTGATGCCCGTGGCCATGGCAACACCGAATGAATTCATCTGCTCCCCGATCCAGGCAAAGGGCAGAAATGAGACATATTCATCGGTTTCTTCCAGGGGGTCCACCTGGGTGATTCTGACGCCCATGTTGATATAGTTCTGATGGGTCATCATGGTGCCCTTGGGCAGTCCTGTGGTGCCGGAGGTCAGGCACAGGTGGCAGACATCATCGGGTTTGCCCTGATCCACCAAAGATTCGAACAGGTCCGGGTCTTTGGCATGGGCGGCGTCCCCCATTCCAAACAGGTCCCGGATGTTGATGAACCAGTCGTCTGACATGTAATCGCGCATGCCCCGGGGATCTTCGAAAATGACCTTTTTTACATTGGGGATCTGGTCCCGAACCTCCCGAACCTTGTCCACCTGTTCCTGGTTGTCGCAGAATACGACAGAGATTTTCAGGTACTGGATGATCTGGGCGATTTCAGCGGGCATGGTGGTCTGGTATATGCCGGCGGATATGGCGCCGATGGCATGGCCCCCGATGGCCATGAACAAAAGCTCCGGAATATTGTCCGAGATAATGGCAATGGTATCTCCCTTGCCCAGGCCGAGGGCCCGCAATCCCATGCCGGTTTTTCTCACATAATCATAATATTCTTCCCAGGTGTAGGCATTCCAGATGCCGTAATCCTTTTCCCGCAGGGCGGTGCGTTTGGGGGATTCAGCCACCCGCCACCGCAGCAGCTGGGGGATGGAGAATTTCAGCAGGTGTTCATTGTTGCTCATGGTGATCAGTCCTCCCCGATATAGGCTTCAATGACTTTGGGATTATTGGCGACTTCCTCCGGGGTGCCTGATCCGATGACCTGTCCGAAATCCAGCACATAGATCCGGTCGGAAATATCCATGACCACCCCCAGGTCATGTTCCACCAGCACCACGGTGATATTGCGCTCTTTCTGGATATCCATGACAAACCGGACAATATCTTCTTTTTCCTGGATGTTCATGCCGGCCATGGGTTCGTCCAGCAGCAGAATCTCAGGATCCATGGTCAGGGCCCGGGCCACCTCCACTTTTTTTTGAAACCCGTAGCTCAGACTCCCCACCATGTGTTTGCGCACCGGCTCCAGTTCCATGAAATCAATGACATCTTCTACAGCTGCCCTGTTTTCCGCTTCGATCCGGGAGGCTTTTCCATAAAAAATGGTGGCCTGGAGAAACGAATAGGTCAGGCTCTGGTGCCGGGCCAGCAGCAGGTTGTCTAAAACCGACAGCCCGGAGAACAACTCCAGGTTCTGGAAGGCCCGGGCGATCCCCATGGAGGAAACCTGGTGGGGGGAAGCATGGGTCAGGTCCTTGTCCTTGTAAAGGATTTTTCCTTTGGTGGGGTGGTAAAATCCGGAGATGCAGTTGAGCATGCTGGTTTTACCCGCCCCGTTGGGCCCGATGATGGAGGTGATCAGTCCTGGCTCAATGGTCATGTCCACATGGGACAACGCCTTGAGCCCGCCAAAAGAAAGCGTCACGTCTGAAATTTGTAGATGCGCCATAAATAATCCAAATGCTGTGGGTTACGTTGACAAAGCCTGCCCCTGCCGCATGTGGCAGATTATCCTGCCATGGTGATGCATTGAAAAACAAAACTGTCTGAATACCGTTTTCAGTCAGGCCCCTTAGAAAATTTCCTTAGTAAATGGCTGGTCCGGTGTCAAGGACAAACCATGTTTCATGTAAAAAAGACAAGGGTTTCTTTTATTTATCAGGAAAATGTCTGCTTTATCTGTGCGCGGTCAATGGTTCCGTCTGCGGTTTTGGGCAGATCCGGTACAAATGCTACATACCGGGGTTTTTTGTAACCGGCAATCAAAGACCCGGTAAACCGGATCAATTCCTCTTTTGTGAGTTCTTTTCCCGGATGCAGGCTGCACACCGCTTTGATGCCTTCACCGAATCTGGGATCAGGCACACCGAACACACACACCTCTCTGACCGCGTCATGCTGCATGATCGCTTTTTCCACTTCCGCCGGAAACACGTTTTCTCCACCGGGCTTTATCAGTTCTTTTTCCGCTTTTCTGCCCTTGAAAAACAAAAACCCATTGGCATCGATCAGACCCAAGTCTCCGGTATGGTGCCAGCCCTGTCTGAAGGTGTGGGCGTTCAGATCAGGGGCATTCCAATATCCCTGAAATACCAGGGGGCCCTTGACAAGAATCTCACCGGTTTCACCTGCCGGCAGAAAATTGTCCAGGTCATCAGCGATTTTCACATGGGCCAAAGGGGATATCCTGCCGGCTGAGCCGGGCTTTTCAAAGTATGGGGCAAAGGTGATCAAGCCGGATGTCTCTGTCTGGCCGTACATGGTCCAGAAGGTGGTGCCGGCGGCAGCCTCCCATTTTTTCACTGTGTCCGGGGCATCCAGACCGGCTGTTATCGTAAGGGATGTCAGGTCAAAAGTTTCTTTTTCCAGGGCATCTGAAAGTGTGGCCAGTATGGGGGGAAAGGAACCCAGGAGGGTTACCTTCTGCTCCTGGATCAGGGTGAGGGTCTGCAGGGGGTCGAATTTTTCCACCACCACATTTTTGCCCCCTGCCTGGAGGGTTGCCAGGGCCATGTTGATACCCATGATATGAAACAGAGGCAGGATATCGGCATGGCATGTTTTCTGGTCAAGGGTGTAGTACTGGATCAGCTGCAGGTTGGCCAGCAGAATATTTTCCTGGCTCAGCACCGCCCCCCTGGGTTTGCCGTGAACCGCGGCAGTGTGGATAATGATATAGGGATCATCTTTTTCAAACGCTTTCGGGGTGAAATTTTTGCTGTCCTGATACAACGGGGACAGGTTTTCATCCGGTCCGTCCACAACAATGCACTGCTCCACAAAAGAAAAGGCATCAGTCATCTGTGCTGCCTGGGCTGCCATCTCATTGTCGCACAAAATCAAACAGGGGGTTGTATCTTCAATAATATGACGGATTTCGCTGCCGGACAGCCGCCGGTTGATCAGCACCAGGGTCAGGTTCAGGGCAGCAGCTGCCCCGAACAGGTGAAAGAACACCGGCAGGTTTTTGCACAGCACCGCCACCCGGGTTTTGGGGGCGAGAAAAGACAGACCGGCAGCCAGTTGCGCCGTATGCAGGTAAAGATCTGTGTGGGAGATATCCTGGCCGTTCCAGTGGATGGCTGTCATATTTTCCAGATTCCGGGCATTTTTTTCATACATATCAAAAAAGCTTAACTGGCGCACCCTGTTGCTGTTCATGAAACCATACCCTCCTGGAAAAAAGGATTCACCCCAAAATATCGCATTTTTGTTGGGCGCTGACGCGCACACAGAAGCCGCAATCTCAAATCAGAACGAGCGCTCAGTCTCAACACAACTTTAGTTGTAATGCAATTGATTTGGGTTTGTCAAAGACTTTTTTATATTTTTTTTTCATGGGGGAAATGTACCGAAAATATGGAATAGCCTGACGCAAGGCAGTCTGACGGATCGTTGCAGAACCGGCAGTGAGAAATGTTTCCCGGACAGGTTTCCCCGGGGTTGTCATGCAGATAACAGCAGCGTTTGGATTCCATGTGAATGGAAAACCCCAGGCGGTCGGCAAACAGTTTCATGCGCAGTAGATCCACGCCTTTGCCCCCGGCATTGAAATCATACGGGGTTTTGGTGGAATAGTCAGCGGTTTTCTGGGTGGAGAAAAACCCCTCAAATATGCGCTTCTGGTCATCTGTTTCAATGCCCACCCCGAAATCATGCACGCAAAAAAGAACGCCGTTGTTTTTGCTGCGGCAGAAGATATCGATCCGGCCATGGTCCGGGGTGTTTTCAATGCTGTTTTTAATCAGGCCGGTTATGGTCTTTTCCAGTACATCCTTGGGCAGGTGGATTCTGGGAAGATTCTCATCCATGTGAACAACAATATCGAGATCCCGGAAATCAAAGGATTTTTGCATGCCGCTGAACAGGGTGTCAAAGGCCTGGGCACAGTGGATATCTTTGTAGTTGAGGGCAGGTGAGCCGAACTCTTTTTCAATAACCGCCTGCACCACCTCCATGGGGTCTTCTTCATCCAGGTGCTGCTGGATCAGGGTTTCCAGTTCATCCCTGCAGGTCTGGAGCATCACCAGCATGAGATCCCGGGCTGCATAGACCTTTTTGTCCATGATATCAGCGGTTTCTTCCTGGATCTGCACGATGCGGTTCAGGTTCCGCTGGATACGGTTCAGGGTGGAGGCGGTCTTTACCTGGGGCAGGTCCGCCAGTTTTTTCTCCAGGATCTGCAATGATCCGGTGAGCACTGCCACCGGGGTTTTGAGTTCATGGGACAGATGGTTGATGGCCTTGTCCTTGGCCCGGTTCATGGAGGCCACATCCCGGTAGGCCTCTTTCAGGGCTTCGGAAAACCGGGCGTTTTCAATGGATATGCCCACGGTACCGG
>JAABSB010000162.1 GCA_011390615.1 Desulfotignum sp.
CCGTTTGGTGCCACGGAGCAGCAGGCCCACATTGTCACCGGCCTGGCCTTCATCCAGAAGCTTTCTGAACATTTCAACCCCGGTGCACACGGTCTTGGCTGTATCACGGATACCCACCAGCTCGATCTCATCACCGGTCTTGATCACACCGCGGTCAATACGCCCGGTGACAACCGTTCCACGGCCGGAAATGGAAAACACATCTTCAATGGGCATCAAAAAAGGCTTGTCCATGTCACGTTCGGGTTCCGGAACATAGGAATCCAGTACATCCAGCAGTTCAAAAATGGGCTTGGCTTCGTCGCTGTCCCCGTCATCACTTTCCAGGGCCTTTAAAGCAGACCCGCGGATAATGGGTGTTTCATCACCGGAAAATTCATAGGAATCCAGCAGCTCCTGCAGTTCGAGCTCCACCAGTTCGATGAGCTCTTCGTCATCCACCATGTCGCATTTGTTCAAAAACACCACAATTTTGGGCACCCCAACCTGGCGGGCAAGAAGAATGTGCTCTCTGGTCTGGGGCATGGGACCGTCATCAGCGGACACAACCAGAATAGCGCCGTCCATCTGGGCGGCACCGGTGATCATGTTCTTGATATAGTCGGCATGGCCCGGGCAGTCCACATGGGCATAGTGGCGGTTGTCTGTCTCATATTCCACATGGGCCGTCGCAATGGTAATACCACGCTCTCTTTCTTCCGGCGCCTTGTCAATCTCATCAAAAGGGACATATGTGCCATGTCCTTTTAATCCGGCATGCTTTGTAATTGCGGCTGTCAGCGTGGTCTTGCCATGGTCGATGTGACCAATGGTACCGATGTTTACATGCGGCTTTTTCCGCTCGAATTTCTCCTTAGCCATCTTCTCTATTCCTCCATTGGAATGTTATCAGGATTTTTTTTTAAAATGTAAAAATTTACCATCTAAAATGCGCAAAGGCCTTGTTGGCTTCAGCCATTTTATGAGTATCTTCTTTTTTCTTCATCGCCCCGCCCCGCTGGTTGTATGCATCCATCAACTCACCTGCCAGCTTTTTTTCAAATCCTTTTTCAGAACGGCCCCGGCTGTAATTGATCAGCCATCTGAAGGCCAGGGCGGTTTGTCTGCCCGGATTGATATCAGTGGGCACCTGATAGGTGGACCCGCCGATTCTCCTGGACTTTACTTCCACAGCAGGCCTGATATTGTCGACTGCCTTCTTAAAGACATCCAGGGCAGGCTCTCCGATTTTCTCTTCAGCCATCAACAGCGCTTTTGTCACCACTTTCCTGGCCGCATTTTTTTTGCCGTTCTTCATCACGCAATTTACAAATTTTGCTGCAAGCTTTTGCTCCTGCGTGGCACTTTTCATGAAATTTTCGATTATGATCTGTTTATCCGCCATGTGTCATATCCACCCAATATTATCCATTAAAACATCCATACCCATTTTCTTATTTGGGTCTCTTGGCGCCGTATTTTGAACGGCCCTGTCTTCTGTCATCCACACCCAGTGTATCAAGCGCGCCCCTGACAATATGGTAGCGGACACCTGGAAGGTCTTTGACCCTGCCCCCCCGGACCAGAACAACAGAGTGTTCCTGGAGATTGTGACCCATACCCGGGATATAAGCAGCGACTTCCATGCCGGTTGTCAAACGAACCCTTGCCACTTTTCTCAAAGCAGAGTTCGGTTTTTTGGGCGTTGAGGTGTACACCCTGGTACAAACACCGCGTTTCTGGGGGCCGCCCTTCAAAGCAGGCGTACTTACCTTCTTCTCAGCTTTTTTTCTACTTTTCCTCACCAACTGATTAATGGTCGGCATAATCTTTTCAACGCTCCTTATCGATTTAATACATTGCCATACACGACAAAATATTTAATTCTACTTTCCAAAATTAAATATGTCAAGAAAATTTTAATTTTCCTTACATCTGGGCAATTTCTCCCAGACCCACCTCCACATCGCTGTATCCGGGAAAACCGGTTCCAGCTGGAATCAACCGCCCCATGACAACATTTTCCTTCAGCCCTTTGAGACCATCATATTTTGCTTCAATGGCAGCCAGGGTCAGCACCTTGGTGGTTTCCTGGAAAGAGGCGGCAGACAGAAAGCTGTCCGTGGACAAGGAAGCCTTGGTTATCCCCAGGATAAGGGGCTCACCTTTGGCCGGTTCCCCGCCCTTCATGGCCACCTCACGGTTCTTTTCCTCAAACAGCACCCGGTCCACCTGCTCATCAGGAATAAAATTGGTGTCTCCAGTGGAAATCACCTTGACCCTGCGCATCATCTGGCGGATCACCACCTCGATATGCTTGTCATTGATACGCACCCCCTGGAGCCGGTATACCTCCTGGACCTCATCCACCAGATATTTGGCCAGGGCCACCTCCCCCTTTATGTTCATGATATCCTGGGGGTTGGCACTCCCGGCGATAAGGGGATCGCCCGCCTTGATGTAGTCATTGTCATACACGGTTACATGCTGGCCCTTGGGAATGGCGTATTCTTTTTTCTCACCCACGTCCGATGGTGTCACAGTGACTTTCTGCCGGCCCTTGGTTCCCTTGGTAACGCTGACCGTTCCGTCAATTTCCGTCAAAATGGTGGGATCTTTTGGTTTTCTCACTTCAAACAGTTCCGCAACCCTGGGCAGACCACCGGTGATATCCTTTGTCTTTGTGGTGGCCCTGGGCAGCTTGGCGATAACATCCCCTGCCAGAACATGGTCATCTTCCTCCACCGTCAAAATGGCATTCACCGGCAGATAATACCTTGCTGCCGCACTGGAAGAGGGCAGTTTCACCGCTTTTCCGCTCTGGTCCCGCAGGGTGATGCGGGGACGGGTCTCAGAATCTCTTCCTTCTGTAATGGTCCGGCTGACCTTGCCGGTGACCGGGTCGATCTGTTCCTGGACCGTATTGCCGATCTCTATGTCTGCAAACCGTACCCGGCCGGATACCTCCGTGATAATGGGGGTGGTAAAGGGATCCCAGCTGGCAATGATCTCACCGGGCTCGATGGGCACCCCGTTTTTCACCTGCAGGGTGGCACCGTAAATCACGTTTTCCTTGGCCCGTTCCCTGCCGTCTTCACCCACAATGGTTACCCCGCCGCCTTTGCGGTTCATGACAATGATCTCATCTGCCGCCGTGGCAACGGTCTGAAGATTTTCATTATAGGTGAGAATTCCCCCCACCCGGGCTTTGACTTCCGCCACCTCAACCTTTCTGGAGGCGGTACCGCCGATGTGAAAGGTCCGCATGGTCAACTGGGTGCCGGGCTCGCCAATGGACTGGGCCGCCACAATACCGATGGCCTGTCCTATCTCGACAGTATCGCCATGGGCCAGGTCCCGGCCGTAGCACCGGGAGCACACCCCGTGTTTTGAATTGCAGGTCAGCACCGACCGGATCTTCACCTTCTGCACACCGGCTGATTCAATTTTGGCCACATGGGCTTCTGTAAGTTCCGTATCAATACCAACGATGTACTCATCAGAATAGGGATCGCGCACATCTTCCTGGATCACACGGCCCAGGATACGTTCTCCCAGGGTCTGGATGACCTCCCCGCCTTCGTAGAGGGCCTCCACCTCGATGCCGTTGATGGTGCCGCAGTCCTCTTCAATAATAGTGCAGTCCTGCCCCACATCTGCCAGACGTCTGGTGAGATACCCGGAGTTGGCTGTTTTCAACGCAGTATCTGCCAGACCTTTCCGGGCACCATGGGTGGAGATAAAGTACTGGAGCACTGTCAGACCTTCTCTAAAGCATGCAGTGATAGGGTTTTCAATAATTTCACCGGAAGGCTTGGCCATGAGGCCCCGCATGCCGGCCAGCTGCCGCATCTGGTCCTTGGACCCCCTGGCACCGGAATCCGCCATGACATATATGGCGTTGAGCCCTTCCAGGGCTTCGATATTCTTGGCCCCTGTGGGGTTCTTCATCACCTCCATCATGGCGTTGGCAATGTCATCTGTGGCCTGTGCCCAGATATCCACCACTTTGTTGTATTTTTCCCCCTGGGTGATCAGACCTTCTGAATACTGGTTCTTGATATCCAGGACATTTTTTTCCGCAGTGGCAACAATATCCCATTTCTGATCCGGTATGATCATGTCATCCACACAGATGGACAGTCCCCCAAGGGTGGAATACTTGTAACCGATATCCTTGAGCCGGTCTGACAGAATAACCGTCTCCTTGAGCCCGATATTCCGGTAGGCATAATCAATGAGATTGACAATGGAGCCTTTGTCCATGAGTTTGTTCACCAGTTTGAACGGCAAAGTGGTTTTGCGTTCATTCACTTTGAAAATGGTAAAGTTATCCCCCACCATCCGCACATCGGTAAACTGTCCCTGCTTCAGACCGAACAACTGTTCCACCACAACATCCGACACCTGGAAAAGGTTCTTGAACTCCTTGCGGGTCATGAAACCGGTTTTGCCGCCGGATTTTTTAATCTCCTCGTCAGCATACTTTTTCAGAACTTTATCAAAAGGCTCTCCGGATTTCAGCTCTGCTAGGGCAGTTTCACTGTCTTCCAGGGAATCTGTACGGATCCTGCTCAAGGCAAGAATTGTGTCGCCGGGAATGGTTTCCCACAACAGAATACGGCCTGTGGTGGTGTCATAGATTTCCCCTTCGATTCTGACCTTGATTTTGGCATGCAATGCCAGTTCCCCGGCATCAAAGGCATACCGCACCTCTTCTATGGAAGAAAAAATGCTGCCCGAACCCTTCTGGCTGGCCACGGCCCGGGTCATATAGTATATGCCCAGAACAATATCCTGTGTGGGAACGATGATGGGCTGGCCATTGGCCGGAGACAGGATGTTGTTGGTGGAAAGCATCATCACCCGTGCTTCCAGC
>JAABSB010000163.1 GCA_011390615.1 Desulfotignum sp.
ATCCCAGGAATATGACCCCGAAGCCGGCCAGAAACCATTTGATCATGCCGGTTTTAAGCACCTGGCCGGATTGCTGTTCCAGCAATGCCATATCCCTGGAAAGCTGGTTGTTTTGTTTTTCCAGAACTTTGTTTTTTTCCATGACCTCCAGGACATTTTCCGAAGTCTTTGCCAGTGATGCATACTGCTCCTTGCTGGCGGCCAGCTGTCTTGTCAGTGTGTTGATCTCCTCCTGCGCCTTTTCCAGGGCTGCCTTAAGGGCTGCTGCTTCTTTATCTCCGGAACTGGTCCGGGATGTCAGCTGGTTTATGCGTTTGTCTTGGGCTGCGGTCAGGTTTTCCAATTGTTTTTTTAATGCCTGGTTTTCCTGTTTCAATTGTGCAATGATTTGTGTTTTTGGTGTGTCAAACATCACAAACTGCTTGTCCACCCACCCTGTTTCTTCAGATGATAACTGCACCTTGAAATACCCGTTTTCCTCATCCAGGATGGTTAAAGGGGTATTGCTTTCAAGGGTTTTCAATACCTGGTATGAGGGACCCGGCCCCTGCCTGAAGGTGAGAATCAGCATGTCGCTGACATAACCGGTCCTGGGTTCAGCATAGGTGAATTGCCCGGCACAAAGGATAGCCAAACTTAAAATAAGGGTGAAGAACGCGCGCATATTGCCTCCAGTTTTGTTTTTTGTTTCAATAGCAATCCCTGTACTGTTTTACAATACCCAAAAAAAGAACAGTAAAAAAAAACTTGCCAAAACACCGGTAACAAGGATATCAAACACCATTGGTTTTTCAAAGCAGGCAGGGCAAAAAAATATGAATCAGACAGTGTATCAGAAATTGTGTGTGGCCAATATCATGAACGGGGTGATCGAAGGGCTTTGTAAATTTTCCCATCCCAGCCGGGTGGGTCTTATCTTTGCTGCTGGACCGGATGATCCGGTGATGGTACTGGATCCCCAGGACCTGCTTCAGGGGCATGAGGTCAAAATCCGGCAGAAATTTTTTTCAGAAAACGGCAGCTGGCGTTCCCGTGTGCAGGACAGGATAAGATATCAGCCCCGGGGGTATCTTATTCCGGAAAATGACCTGGCCCTTTCCGGCCTGATTTCCTACGGCGGCAGCTGCAGTGATTTTTTTTACCAGGTCTGGTTTACAGAACACCATCCAGCCCTATGTTCCATCCACCCCACGGAAAGATGGCTGGAACAGGCCGCCACCCTGCTTATCCATGATTTCAATTCCCGCAAGGCTGCCATCAATTCGTCCGAGTATGTATTGAAAAATTATGCCCTCCAGGCCGTTGCCGATCATATTGTGGATGAAAGAGAACAGCACCTGGGATATGACAGCAAGATCCGGGTGACATCCATCATCAACAATGTTCTGGATATTTCCAAAACCAAAGAAGAGGGATCATGGCCAAAAGGGATTTTGTTCTTCTGTGATCCCCGGCAGATTGCCAGAACCGAATTTATTACCAGAATCCAGGAACATGAACGTCCCCAGGTGTCCAATATCAAGCATATCAGAAAACTGCTTCTGGCTGTGGAGGATTCGGACCGGAAACTGGTGTCTGACGGGGTCACCATTATCGGTATCACCGGCGGGCCTGTGCCCGATTACGCCATAAGCGCCCATTTCAAGGGAGATTATGGGTTTTTGCACCTGAATGATACCAGAATAGCCTCTTTTTTTGACGGCAGCTTTCATTCCACCACCAGGGAGGCAAAACTGGTGGAACTGGAAGAGCTGCTGCTGGATACTGATATGGATACCGCCACATCCACCATTCTTTTCCAGGTGGTGTCCCACCTGGTTCACAGTGCCGGCCGCGCCAGGCACGGCTGCACCCTGGTCATTGATCTCAATGACCCGCCGGTAAGGCTGTCCGGTCATGTCCTGGATCCCCCCTTAAGTCTTGTGGAACCCCAGAACATTGATCTGGCCTGCTCGCTGTTGAAAATTGACGGGGCGGTCCATTTGACGGCTGACAGCTGTATTCACGGATTTGCCTGCCTGCTGGACGGGCGGACCATCAATTGGGAAAACATGGCCAGGGGGGCCAGGTACAATTCTGCTTTGCGGTTTTCTGCGGCCAATTCCAAAGTCATTGTGGTGGTGGTGTCTGCGGACCGGCCGGTATCCATTATTTTCAACGGCATCGAAATTAGTGCATTTTGCAACTGGAGACCGGTGTGTCAGCATACACCGGAACCTATTCAACTGGATAAATATCTTGACGGAGTGCAGTTATGAACCATGACCATAATCACGATCACGGCGGTAACCACAGCCACAGCCACAACCACAACGACACCCACGACCATGCTCATAGCCATGACCATGAACACAGCCATGAACACGGTCATGACCACGGCCATGAAAATGGGCAGAACATGTCCATTGAAGAAAAACTGGCAGTGCTTTTTTCACACTGGGTGGACCACAATGACAGCCACAAGGATAATTTTTATTCCTGGGCAAAAAAGGCGGAAGATGCCGGTCTGGAAAAAATTGCAGCACACCTGGAACAGGCAGGGGCTTTGTCAGAAAAAGTGACCCGGGAGTTAAAACAGGCCCAAAAAGTTCTCAATGGATAGCTATATCCATCACCTTGCCGGCCAGCGCTTGATGCTGGGGTTTGAAGGTACCGGCCTTACCCCGGATCTCAGGGAAATCATTGAAAAATACCAGGCCGGGGGCATAATTTTGTTCCGAAACAATATCCAGTCCCCGGACCAGCTGGCACAGCTGTGCGAAGATGCCCAGTCCTTTGCCCGGTCCTGCGGCAGACCGCCCCTGTTTATTGCAGTGGACCAGGAGGGCGGAAAGGTTTCCCGGCTGCCTGAACCGTTTACCCAATTTGGGGGAAATCCAGGTATCCGGTCCCGGACAGAAGCTGAGAATTTTGCACGGATTACAGCCAGAGAGCTTCAAAAAGCCGGCATCAACATGAACCTGGCACCGGTGATGGATGTGGTGCCCCCCAAAACAGATTCCATCATGCAGGACCGGTCCTTTGCCGGAGATGCCCGCACAGTGGCGGACTTAGGGACAGCGGTAATCAAGACCCTCCAGGAAAACAAGGTTATGGCTGTTGCCAAGCATTTTCCGGGTATCGGCAGAACCGTGCTGGATTCACATCATCATCTTCCGGTTCTGGATGCAGATCTTTCCACCCTTGCGGCATCAGATCTGGTGCCTTTTAAAGCAGCGGTGCAGGCGGATGTTTCAGGGATCATGCTTACCCATGTTGTGTATCCAAAACTGGATGACCAATGGCAGGCAAGCCTGTCTGTGGCCATTGCACGGGATCTGGTAAGAGACGCTCTGGGATTCCAGGGGCTGGTGCTCACCGATGACCTTGACATGAAGGCCATTGGCCATGATATGAAAACCTGTATGGCACAGGTTCTGGCATCAGACATTGACCTTGCCCTTATCTGCCATAAAGGGCCCAATATTGAAAATGCGTTTCAGGTCCTGGTGGGGCTGCTGGCATCAGACACAGCCCTGCAGGCCAAAGCAGATGTCTGCCTGGAACGGATATACCGGTATAAGCAACGCTATCTGGGCTGGCATACGGCCTGAAACTGTCACGCTGAGGGCAATGCCCTGGAAAACACATCATCGTCAAGGCTGCACAGGCATCCGTCCCGGATCATCACGGCTCCCCTTGCCGCCACCATGGCTGCATTGTCTCCACAAAGGGATACCGGCGGGGCAATGACCTGGATCTTTTCTCCGGCAGCACGCCGGGCAAGGGTTGTGACAAATGTCTGGTTGGCGGAAACACCGCCGGAAATGCCAATTTGAGTGCAGGACATGGACCTGGCGGCCCGCAGCAGTTTCTCACAGAGCACATCGATGACAGCTGCCTGAAAAGCGGCTGCCACCCGGGCCTTGTCTGCCCGGCTTTTTACAGGATTTTCATGGATATGCCGTGCAACGGCTGACTTGAGGCCTGAAAAACTGAAATCACAGCTGTCCTTTTCCAGCAGGGATCTGGGAAAGTGAATCTGGCCAGGATCCTGGGTTTTTGCCAGATTTTCAATTACAGGCCCCCCCGGATATCCCAGATCCAGCATTTTGGATACCTTGTCAAAGGCTTCTCCTGCTGCATCATCCCTGGTCTGGCCCATGAGTGAAAACCGGTTGTCGGCTGAGACATGGTAGATATTGGTGTGGCCGCCGGATACCACAAGTGCGGTAAAGGGAAAGGCAAGTTCCTGGTCTGCCAGAAACAGGGAGTGGATATGGGCTTCCAGGTGATTGACCCCGGCCAGGGGCAGTCCCCTGGCCCATGCAAAGGATTTGGCAAAGCAGAATCCCACCAGCAGGGCACCGATGAGCCCCGGTCCCCGGGTGACAGCCACCCCGCCGATATCTGAGAGGCTTAAACCGGCCTGGTCCACGGCTTTTGTCACCACCCGGGTGATGGCTTCCACGTGCATGCGGGATGCCAGTTCCGGAACCACGCCGCCATATTGTTTGTGGACCGCCACCTGGGAGGCGATCACAGATGACAATATCCGGTTGTTTTCATCCACCACCGCAGCTGCGGTTTCATCACAGGATGATTCAATGCCCAGGACGATCATTGCACATCAGACCCACTGGATCTGTTTTTCATTGTTTTTTCTGGCGGTTATTTCACCTATGAAATAGGCTTTTTCTTCCATGGCACCCAGGCGGTCCATCACTTCCTGGGCAGACTTTTCCGGCACCACCATCACCATGCCGATACCGTTGTTGAATGTTCTGTGCATTTCTGCATCCGCCACATTGCCCAGGTTCTGGAGCAGTGT
>JAABSB010000164.1 GCA_011390615.1 Desulfotignum sp.
GGGGGTGTCGCATAAACATGAAGGATACCCATATTTTAAAACGGTGGATATATGACAACCATTTGAAATTAAATGGAAAATAAAAATTTATTTGAATCTGTCTCAAAAATATGACAGTCGCAGAGATAGGACTATGTATTACAGACAGCTGTTATGTAAGGCCTGGCAGATCTCAGGTAATCTGTATTTCATGATAAGGGGATCAGCCTGCACCTATTTGTTTCTAAAGATTTCCTGGACATGGCATTTTACATGCTGTTTATTACAAAATAGGGTTATTTGCTCACAACCAGCAGTCTTTTTACAGGCAAAAAATAAATTGCATTCACATACAATACCATCTAGTATACTTGATGTGAGAGATTTGGGCTGTAGCTGAGATTGTCAACAGTGTGAAAACCGGCGATATCGATGCGGTTCAGGGTATGTTCTATTCAGCTGACCGGGACCTGGCAGTCCGTATACAGGCCTTTTGCCCGGATCTCAAAATTCTGTTCATGTCCGGTTATACGGCTGATGTTATTGCCCACAGAGGTGTCCTGGATGCCGGTGTGCATTTTATCCAGAAACCGTTTTCCCGCAGCGACCTGGCCCGCAAAGTACGGCACACCCTGGGCGGGGTCAGAAGTTAAATTTTTTACCTTTTTTTACAGGAGGCCGCCGTGAAACCTGATACCAAATATGAAACCGGTGTGATCTGGCAGGATTATCAGCACAAGCAGTTGATCGATCTGTTTGAAAAAATAAAGCAGGCCAGATCCGACGACAGTGAAAAAAGTCTTTTCCCTTACACCACAGGGTTTCTGGCCATGTATGTGAACCACCATTTTTCACTGGAAGAAGCATACATGGCAAAATACAACTACCCGGACACAGAGGAACATACCCGAAAACACAAGGCCTTTATAAAAGAGTTGAAGGCATTTCGAAAAGAGCACCGGGAATATTCTGCCAAAGCAGTTGATGACCTGATTGTCCGCATGGAGGATTGGATTTTAAGCCATATTCTGGAAAATGACCAGAAGCTGGGAAAATTTATCCTCAGGAAAGAACATGCCGGGTAAAGATAAGGGGCAAATGTCAGTCGGTTTTGAGATTATACTGCTGTATCAGCCGATACATCTGGCTGCGAGAAAGACCGGAACGGCTGCAGCATTCAGCAATATCTCCTCTGGTGGCTGACACCAGGTCCTGGAGATAGGCAAGCTTCATTTTTTCCATATAATCTTTGAGCTGTAATGGATTGCCCACTGCTGCAGGATCTGCGGCTGCAGACGAAGATGCACTGAATGTGCTGCGGATATGAAATGCCCGGATGTGTGCGGGAAGATGGTGGGCAAAAAGGGTGTCACCGGTCCTGGCATCGCTGCAGACCAGATCCAGGGTGTTGATCAGCTCTCTGACATTTCCCGGCCAGTCATAGGTTTGCAGTTCCTCCAGAAAATCCTCGGATACGGTGACCCCTTTTCCGTTTGATCTGTCATATTTCCGTGACAGATGGGCATGCACCAGCATAGCCACATCACTTTTCCGGGATTTTAAGGGCGGCAGATGGATATGCAGGGAAAAGAGCCTGAAATACAGATCTTCTCTGAAAATCTTGTCTTTCACCATATCCGGTAAATTGCGGTGGGTGGCGCAGATGAGCCGGAAGTCGCTTGTGATTTCATGGGCAGCCCCGATGGGCCTGAACTGTTTTTCCTGGATGGCGCGTAGAAAATTTTTTTGCACGGAAAGGGGCAGTTCTCCCACTTCATCCAGAAACAGGGTGCCTTTGTCCGCCATTTTCATGAGCCCTGTCTGACTGGTATCTGCTCCGGTGAATGCCCCTTTTACGTGGCCGAACAATGTACTTTCCACCAGATGATCCGGCAGAGCCGCACAATCCACCACCACAAAAGCGGCATGGGCACGGCTGCTGTTGGCATGAATGGCCCGTGAGAAAAGTTCTTTGCCGGTACCGGTTTCGCCGGTGACCAGCACGGGCATATGGTGTTTTGCCGCCTTTGCCACTTTGTCCAGACAGTCCAGAACAGGGCGGCTTTCACCGACAATTCCTTCTCTTTTTAAGAGAGTTTTTGATTCTGTAATTCGTTTTTGTCTGCGGTATGCCAGTGCCCGGTCCAGGGCGAAGTTACATTTTTTATAAGAGCCGCTTTTGGAAATATAGTCCCATGCGTTGGACCGCATGGCAAGTTCTGCGCCATCAATATCTTCATTGCCGGTGATGATAATGATTTCAGGTGCAGCCGGCATCTGCTGTATGGTTTTGATGGCTGTAAGGCCGTTGCCGTCTGGCAGGTTTACATCCAGAAACACCACATCTATGGTATCGGACAAAATTTTTTCCAGACCCTGGTGTAATGTCACAGCAAAGGATGCCCTATGTCCCATGCGGCTGAATGCGGTTGCCAGGATATCACATACCTGTTCATCATCGTCGATTATCAGTACCCTGGACATGTGGGCAATATCTGTGTGCATGGGCTTCATGATACGTTCCGTATCAAAAACAGTTTCTTCATCCAAATATTTCCCGCAGTTTTCTGTCCAGATCATTTATCACCACAGGCTTCATTAAAAGGCCTTTCACCCCGAGAGCGGCCATTTTTTCATCGGTCATTGTTTCACTAAAACCCGTGCAGAGCAATATGGGGACATCAGGCCGTATTTTAAGCAGTTCACCTGCCAGCTTGTCCCCGGACATTTTGGGCATGGCAATATCGGTAATCACCATGTCAAAACGGTGTGGATCTGCTGTAAACATTTCCAGGGCTTCGGTACTGCCAATGCAGCCGGTTACCTGATATCCCAGACGGGACAGCAGCTGTTTTTCAATGGCAATCACCGGTTTTTCATCATCCACCAGAAGAATACGTTCCGATCCGCCCACCAGTGGTTCTTTTATCAAGGGGGTGTTTTCTGCCGCTCCATTCTCAGCTAACGGCAGAAACAGGTGAAATACCGTGCCCCTGCCGGGTTCGGTCTGGACCTGAATGGTGCCGTTCATCTCTTTTACGATGCCGTGCACCACGGACAGCCCCATGCCCGTGCCTTTTCCCTTTTTTTTTGTGGTAAAAAAAGGATCAAAAATTTTCTCTGTTGTATCTTTTTCCATGCCTGTTCCAGTATCAGCCACCGACAGGCAGGCATATGGGCCGGCCTGTAAATCAGGGGAGAAAGGATCAGAACTGTCCACCTGGATCTCCTTGAGGCTGACGGTCAGTGTCCCCCCTTTTTCCGCCATGGCATGATAGGCATTGGTGGCCAGGTTCATGATGATCTGATGGATCTGCACCGGATCGGCTTTCACAGGGCCGCAGCCGGCATGCAGGCGCTGGTTGATGGCAATGGTGGTGGGGATGGTGGAGCGGATAAGCTTCAACGCTTCTTTGACAATGGGCTGTATTTTCATTCTGGACAGTTCATTTTTTTCCTGTCTGGAAAAAGCAAGGATCTGGCGAACAAGTTCCCTGGCCCGTAATGCACCGGTATGGATCTGCTCCAGGCTTTTCCTGACAGGGCTGTCTTTGGGAATATCATCCAGCAGCATATCTGCATGTCCGATAATAGGAAAAAGGATATTATTGAAATCATGGGCAATGCCACCGGCCAGGGTGCCGATGGCCTCCATTTTCTGGGCCTGCTGCAGGCGTTCTTCCGCCTTTATCCTGTCGGTGATGACTTCAGTATAAATGATGATGCCGCCGATGGTACCATCAGCCTGATACCAGGGCCGGCATTCCCAGCGGGTCCAGGTTTTGGTGCCGTCTTCCCTTGTATAAACATCCCGTTCAGCTTTAGAAACCTCTCCTGACAAGGCTTTTTGGTGAACATCCCGCCATTTTTGCGGCAGGTCCGGAAAGACCTCATAATGGTATCTGCCGATGATGTTTTTGTCTTTCAGTCCATAGTCATCCAGGTACCTCTGACTGACATAGACATACCGCAGGTCCCGGTCATGGACAGCAACCGCACTGTTATTGTGTTCTATGATATATTGCATAAGTTCATGAAAGTGGGCAATCTCCTCTTCCGCCTGTTTTCGTTCGGTGATGTCGGATATGATGCCGTGCCAGAGGGTGGAGCCGTCCGGCATTTTTTCCGGGTGGGCCTGGGACCACCGCCACCGCAGGCCCTGCCCGGGCAGCACAACACGGAACTCGCAGTAAAAGGTTTCCAGGGTGTCGGCTGATTTCTGTATGGCATCTACGACAAGGTCGTAATCTTCCGGATGCAGACGGCCGTAAACCGGTGTTGCATCCTCTTTGACCTGTTCCGGGGTTACCTCATATATGTCGTTGATGCCGGGGCTGGCATAAGGAAATGCGGAACGTCCGTCCGGATACAGGCGGTACTGGTAAATGACCCCCGGTACCAGACGGGCAAGCCTGGATAAAAGGTCATGGCTTTTTTTCAGCTGCTCTTCTGCCTGTTTGCGTTTGGTGACATCATGAACAATGGAATGCAGCAGCTCCCTGCCCTCCACTTCCACTTTGCTGCTGTATACCTCCACATCCCGGACAGATCCATCTGCCAGGCGGTGCCGGAATTCAAAGTATGTCCGGTGAAGTGATCTGGCCTTGTCCATATGGGCGTTTATTTGTTCCGGTGCAAGCGTATTGATATCCTGAATCCGCTTTTTCGTGAGGTCTTCAGGAGGCCAGCCATAAAAT
>JAABSB010000165.1 GCA_011390615.1 Desulfotignum sp.
ATACAGGACTGCTTATACTTTCATCATTTATTGTGGTCTCTCAGGGGCATAAATGTTTAATGAAAGCCTTCCGTTTTCAGCTTCCAGTAAACAATTACAAATTTTTCCCTGCTGGTAACTACCAGCTAACATCTAATAGCTAAAAGCTAATAGCTAATAGCTAATAGCTAATAGCTAATAGCTAACATCTAAAAGCTTTCATATAAAAAATTTCAAACATAAAAACAAGCCCCCGGACAGATCCCTGGTTTTACCGGTCAAAATACTGCTGGACCAGTTTTTCAGCCAGGCCCACATAGGTAGCCGGTGTCAGGCTGCGCATACGCGCCTTGAATTCGGGCGGCACTTTTTCAAGGCTGTCCACAAAAGCATCCAGCGCTTTTTTGTCAATTTTGCGGCCCCGGGTCAGGGCCTTGAGCCGTTCATAGGGATTTTCTTCTCCAAACACCCGCATGGCTGTCTGGAACGGTTCTGCCAGCAGTTCCGGGTTGTTGTCCAGATCTTTTCTGATGACAGTTTCATCCAGATCCAGCTTGGAAAGCCCTTTCATGGTATTTTTCACGCCAATGGAAAAATAGGCAAAGGCGGAGCCCAGGCTTCTGAGCACTGTGGAATCACTGAGATCCCGCTGGAACCGGGATTTCTGAAGCTTGACCGCCAGGTGCTCCATCAGGGATATGGCCAGTCCCATGTTGCCTTCACTGTTTTCAAAATCAATGGGATTGACCTTGTGGGGCATAGTGGAAGAACCGGTTTCCCCTTCGGTGACCCGCTGCCTGAAATATCCCAGGGAGATATACCCCCACATGTCCCGGTTAAAGTCGATGAAAACAGCGGCCGCGCGGACAAGGGAATGCAGCAGAAAGGACAGCGCCGGGTTGGGGCTGATCTGGGTGGTGAACAAAATGGGCGTAAGCCCCAGACAAGATGAGATAAACCGCTGGGAAGCCGCTATCCAGTCGATGTCAGGAAACACAAAGAGATGGGCATTGTAATTGCCTGTGGCCCCGTTGATTTTTGCCTGGATCGGTTTTTGTTCCAAAATGGTGTTTTCCTGTCCCAGGCGCCAGGCAAAATTGACAAATTCCTTGCCCATGGTGGTTGGGGTTGCCGGCTGGCCATGGGTCCGGGACATCATGGGTATGGACTGATAGGCACGGGCCTTTTTTTCCATTTCACCGATGCACTGGTTCACCAGGTCTGCAGCCAGATCCCTGCCTTTTTTGAGCATCAGCGCATAGGCTGTGTTGTTGATATCCTCTGACGTACAGGCAAAATGCACCCATTCCCTGATGGCACCCAGACCGGCTGCATCCAGCTGGTGCTTTATAAAATACTCCACAGCCTTGACATCATGGTTGGTGGTCTTTTCAATGGATTTGACCGTTTCTGCATCCTGTACACCAAAATTGTCCGCAATGGCATCCACAGCATCCAGGTTGATTTCCAGATCCCCGGCCAGTTCCAGATCTTTGATAACAAATTTGAGCCACTGGATTTCCACCTGAACCCGGTGGCGTATCAGGCCGTATTCACTGAAAATATCTGCCAGATCCTCTGTCAGCCGGGCATATCTGCCGTCCAGGGGACCGATCGCTTTTATACTTGTCATGACCACTCCGTGAAAAAAAACATAAATATTTATAATTATTTGACATTCAAAGATAAATTCATTAAATTCATCACCATTTGAAACTGTCATATACAAATACCAGACTATCACATGATTGACAATCCCAAACCAACGGATGCCCATGACAGAATCTCAATGCTTGACAATTGAAAACCTTTTACAGTATTTTACCAGACAATTTTTTTATCCAATGTGAAACATACCGCCCACATTATGCTGCAGGAGTAAATTTTTATGGCCCTGACCAAAACGATTATTGCAGAACAGATACAAGAGAAGCTGGATCTTCCCAGAACAACCGCCTATGAAGTCATGGAAGAGTTTCTGGAAATCATCAAAGAGACCATTGAAAGTGGTGAAGATATCATGATCAGCGGGTTTGGGAAATTCTGTGTCAACGAGAAACAAGCCAGAAAAGGGCGGAACCCTGCAACAGATGAAGAGATGACGTTGCCGGCCCGGCGGGTTGTGACCTTCAAGTGTTCAGGAAAACTGCGGGACCTCATCAATACCCGGGATACTGCCCCGGTGCAGGACGACACCTCCCTGTAGAACCCCATTTTTTTTTCAAGATGACGTTTTTGATAACTGCAGATATCCATGGCAGCATCAACACCTGGCTGACCCTCAAAGCCCTGATGGGGGACAATGATGTCATGGTCATTGCCGGGGATCTGTTTGACACCAGATACGGCCGTTTCGGCCACCCTGACTTTGATCCGGAGGCCATCAGGCAGGACCTGTCAGCAGCACGCCGCACCTTTTACTATGTTTACGGCAACTGCGATATCCCGTCTTTTTTTCCAGGGCATGACCACACCCTCACATTTGCCGCAGAAAACAAAAAAATCTTCCTCCACCATGGCCACCACCCGGGCCGGATCCCTTCTGATGCACAGATCATCATCCAGGGACATACCCATATCTGGCGACTGGAAAAGCAGCAGGACAGGATCTTCATGAACCCCGGATCCATCACCCGCCCCAAAAAGGGCGGACCAACCTATGGTATCATGGATGACAGATCAGTGTGCATCATGGACCTGAAAACCGGCACCCCCGTTGCAGCCATGGATATCTGACTCCTGATCCCGGTTATCCGGCAGGCCGTACCTGAAGAGGCAGTCTCTCCGGCCCCAGATGTTTCAGCAAAGAATTTTGTTGGGATGGGCCTTCACGATCATGGTTGAAGGCAGCCCCCTTATAAGTCAGGGAGAAAGGGATGGCTTTTTCTAGTCACGCTCCACCCTTCCCACCGGGCGGATCCGGCTGATTTTTTCCACCCGTGTACTATGGTTCCGGTCCTGAAACCGGTCTCGGTTCCGGACACGGTTTTTCAACTCCATATACCTGACAAACCCGGCATACGGGGCATGGGCCTTTGCTGCAAACCGTTTTCCAGTGCCAGTCCCCCGCCCGGATGCTGCTTTGCCCCCTGCCCCGGCACACAGGGGCGTGATTATCTGTTCAAAACTGGCGTGTGGCGAAGCAGGCCTGCTTTTTTGGGCAAAAGCCCCGGCATGGGGCCTGCTATATCCTGCCGCACCTGACGGCGGTTTGTTCCGGGCAGACCCTGCCCCGACGGAAGCACCGGCTCTGCCTGATCCATCAGTCTTTCCTGCGCCGCCACCTGCTTTGCCGGATGCACCTGACATGCCGGTTTTTCCTGCGGCACCTGTCCTGCATGAAGCACCTGCCGGGCCTGCTGGTCTGCATCGGCCGGACTGCTTCCAGAACCTTTTTTTCATGCGCATGACCATATCAGCAAACCCTGAAGGGCGCCCTGCCCCTGGCATATCCCGGACAGGTGATGCCTTTTCAATTGCCCTGGGCAGCACAGATGCCAGCAGGTGATAGGCCTGGTTGATGTTTTTCATCTGCTTTTCCGCCTGCAGCACTGCAACGGCATCTCTTGCAAAATGGTCTGGATGGTGCTGTTTGGCCAGGCGCCGAAAGGCTGCCCTTGCATCCTGAAATGATGCACCGTAAGAAAGGCCCAGTATGGCCATTGCCTGTTTCTTGTCCATGCTGTCTTAAGTACCTGCCTGAAAAAACCTTGTCAAGCCCCTGTGTCATATGTAACACCGCCCCTGGGGGGTGGGCTGTGCCCGGCCCGAGATCGTCGGGGGCTTTCAGATACCGTACCAATCATCATGATACAGTCTATGGCAGATGCACAATCTTCTGATTTTTCCCACCAGCCCCCTTGGGATCTGACGGTCCTGTCACAGCCCACCCCCCAGGGGCTCATCACAGGATTGCGCATTGTTCTGGATTCCCTCTGAGTGGATAGCAGTCGGGATATTTTGCTGCGACACCTGCCGGGCAATTCAATTTGAAATTACAGACTAATGCCGGTCGGTCTCTGCTGTTTGCGACATATTTTGCAGCCGGTGCAAACATGCGCAGGCAGCAGGGACCCCCCGGCACGGGTCCAACCTGGTTTGATTGGATTGAAAAAGTGGTTGCACCATGATACCATGCCTGAAATTTCATACAAGGAGCTGCCATGGGCAACAAGGAATACACCCCCGTCACCATTGGAAAAGACCCGGACCAGGATGCCTGGCTGACCGCATTTTTCCTGGAAAACCACATCGACCCGTTTGCCTATCCCTACAAGGTGGGAACATTGGAACAGATCGAATTCATGGTGTACCTGGAAAACAATGAGCGGTATTTTCCCTGTTCAGACAAAACCTTTGATGCCATCATGTCCAGAAACGCACACCAGTATCTGCAGCAGCAGTACCAGTATGTGTATGACAAAGTCATGGAGCTGGTGAATGCGTTTATTGAATCTGCCTATGACCGGGCATTTCTTACGGCCCTGATCCGCATAAAATATGAACATGAAATTGAAACATCCCTGATCATTCCTTCCCGCCTGGAAAAACGGCTGTGCAAAATATTTTTAAGCAGGACCCACATTGAAAACCCCTACTCCCAGGAAA
>JAABSB010000166.1 GCA_011390615.1 Desulfotignum sp.
GGTCTTGAGTCTGAATTTATATGCCTTTCTTATGATAATTTATTGATTTTATCATTGGACTTGTGATACAGTCAAGGCATTATGAAAAAAAATCCAGACATCAGAACCGGCAGACATTGTGTGTTTAACATGCATGTGCACTTGGTATTTGTTCCCAAGTACCGGAAACGGGTATTCACCCAGGAGGCACTTCAGGCCCTGGAACAAATTTTCATCCATGTTCTTAATCAGTTCGAGGCTGAATTGGCAGAATTCAACGGTGAAAGCGATTATGTGCATTTGCTGGTGAATTATCCGCCGAAGAATACGGTCTCAAAGATGGTGAACAGCCTGAAAGGAGTTTCATCCCGCAAACTAAGACAGCAGCTTCCGGATCTGAAAAAAATCTATTGGAAAGGGGTGCTCTGGTCACCGTCTTATTTTGCAAGTTCTTGTGGTGGCGCCCCGCTGGACGTAATTAAGCAGTATGTCGAGGATCAGCAAAGACCGGCCTAACGCCTTATATCCCCGACCAAAGGAAGGGGTTTTACGGTGTTTTGGATAAGGCCGGCACCCTTGATCACTTCATTACCCGGCTGTGCATGCACCATTACGGAATGTTTCAAATTGTAACAGCCGCACCAGGACAGATTTTTATCAGGCCCGGCATGACGGTGTTTCTGCCGTTGTGTTTGGCTTTGTAAAGCATGGTGTCGGCATCTTCAATGAGCCGGGCCATATCCATGCCAGGGATCAGTTCCGATACCCCGAAGCTTGCAGTGACCTGAAGGGTTGTTGTGTCATCCCAGGGGATTTTTGCTGCAGCTATTCTGGTTCTGAGGCGGTCTGCCAGTTCCATGGCTTTGTGTCTGCCGGTTTCCGGCAGAATAGCAATAAATTCCTCTCCACCGTACCGGGCAAGAATATCCCCCTGGCGCATATTGTCTTTGACCAGAAACGCAATTTTTTTGAGAACCAGATCCCCTGCCTGGTGGCCGTGGGTGTCGTTGATCTGTTTAAAATGGTCCAGATCAAACATGAACAGGGACAAACTGTTTTTATGCCGGGTTGCCGACGACATATGACGGCAGAGCTGATTTTCAAATTCCCGCCGGTTATAACATCCGGTCAGGGGATCTATGACAGCAGCATTTCTGAGATTTTCAATTTTCAGCTGTTTGGACAAGGCTGTTGCACATCCCTGGAGGATCAGTGTCACCACTTCATCATGAAATGCATAAACCGGTTTTTCGGGAAGCATATACAGGCGGGCATAACAATTTTCTTCGGTCAGTTCATAATAGACCAGGTTATCCATTTCAACGTTTTTCTGGAGGCTTTCCCGTCCGGGGTTGTTGTTCAGATAGGTAAGATCTGTCGGATTTTGAAGATGGAAATCCTGTAAAATGATATGTTCAAAAGCGGTTTTGTACATTTCGGGGTCCAGCCAGACATCGACCCCTGCCTCTTTTTTTACCACAAAGGCGAACAACCGGTAATTGAGAATATTTTTGAGACAGACAGACAGTTCATTGATGATGTCGGTTGAAGAGGTTTTCCTGTTCAAGGCGACAATATGCCGGCTAAGCCCGGCATGGTCCGCCTGCCGGGCCGCCTCCTGGAAAACCACTGAAAACAGTGCCAGAAACCTGCGGGAAAATTTTCTAATTGCCTGGTTCATGCTGATTCCTCATTTCAAATATTGCATTTGAAACATATGAATAAGCAATCCGTGTGCCAGACAGGTGATTATATAATTTTATATAATTATTTCAGATGATTGGTATCGCTATCCACAATGCAGCAGGTATGTGTTACAGGGAAAATTCTGCCGGATGCGTCAAAAATACTTGTCATGGTTTTGACGGCTGCAGCGTGCCTTTGAGGCCGATCTCTTCTGCCACTGGCTGCATGCCGGCAATAACCTCGGTGATCAGATCAGACAATTCCATGTCCAGCATGGCCGCCCCTTTTTTGATCACCTCCCGGTCTACACCTGCGGCAAAGGCCTTGTCCTTGAACTTTTTTTTCACAGATTTTGTTTTTATGTCCAGAATGCTTTTGGAAGGCCTTACCAGTGCGGCACTGGCCACCAGTCCGGTGAGTTCATCTATGGCATACAAGGTTTTTTCCAGAGGGGTTTTCGGTTCTACATCGGTGCAGATGCCCCACCCATGGCTGATGACGGCCCGGATATAGTCTTCCGGCCAGTTGTGTTCTCTGAACAGATCAATACATTTGCGACAGTGGTCCTCCGGGAACTGCTCATAATCCAGGTCATGAACCAGGCCTATGACCCGCCATTTTTCTTCATCTTCCCCGAATTTTTTAGCAAAATGGGCCATGACCGCTTCCACGGCCAGGGCATGGCGGATAAGGCCTGGTTTCTGATTGTATTTTTGAAAAAGGGAAAACGCATCGTTTCTGGTGGGGATAAAATCGGTCATGGCAATTCCTTAACGTCTTATTATAATAAATGATGAATGGTTTACAATTTCCGGATCACAAAAATGACCCGGCATTGCTTTAAAAACAGGTGCCGCTCAGTTGCTTTTTCCACCTGCTTGGCATCGGCTGTGCTGATGACGATGGCGGTATTGCCCTTTCCTGCTGCCCGCAACCCCTTGAGCACCAGAGGATGGCTGCCCACCCGCGGGTCTTCAAGGGCATTGTCCATGGAACACAAGTATTTGCACACCCCGTGCTGAACGGCAAATTCCCGGCTGATGAACAGGGATGCGTAAATAAAATCCCCCTGTTCACTGACAATGACCGGATACAGGACCGGTTCAAAGTCCAGTTCCCTGATATCCAGGATCAGCCCGGTGTACGGAATCTTCCCTGGTTCGATCTGGTCACTGGGGCGGATTTCAGGATTGATTTTGGGTATCTGCCGGATTTCCTCCGGCAGAACCAGCTGGAGAAACCCGCCGAAAATTCGGGTCTGGATAGCCAGTTCCACATCCAGGGCCGAGGTATAATACTGGCGGATAATGGCTGCATCCCTGGCTGTTTTTTCAATTCCCGCCATAATCGCATCGTTTTGGGCTGCATACATTCCCACTTTCAGGTCATTGTGTATCCGGATCTGTTTGAGCATCTCTATGAGCCGTCGGTTGGCATCGGCCCGGGCGGATCCGGGATCTGGTTCATGTTTGCTGTCCTTGGTAACCCGGGGGGGGGCCGTGCCTACAGCGGTCACTGTGCCATTGCTCCAGTTGATGGTACCATGTGCCAGGGGCGTTATGCAGTCCCGGGTTTCAGAAGATGTCATACAGAACAGATTACCTGGCAGGCACAAAGCCGCAATAAAGATCCAGCCAATCAGGCAGGCCAGGTGAAGGCCGGGGGAAGTCTTCATCATGCAGATTCCAGATACCTTTCCTGGATGAACGATGCCACGGATGCCGCGTCTTCCAGGCCGAAAACAGGTACCGGCGGGGCAAAGGCTGAATCAGTGACAAAGGCGATCAGGTCCGGGCTGTCCAGGCACAACGGGTGTGCATGGGGGCCGTCTGCCCGGAAAACTTCGATCTTGGGCAGGGGCTGGCGCTTGAATCCTTCAGCCAGGATCAGGTCCATATCAGACAGATAGTCCTGCATTTTTTCAATATCGGCGCGCAGGTCATCTTTGACCAGAGCAATTTTTGTGCCTGTAACCACCAGGGTGGCGGATGCACCGGCATTTTTGTGGCGCCAGCTGTCTTTTCCTTTGTTGTCCAGTTCAAATCCGTCATGGGTGTGCTTGACCGATCCGATGCGATACCCTTTGCCGGTGAGTTCAGCGATCAGTTTTTCAAGAAATGTGGTTTTTCCGGAATTGGATTTTCCAGCTATGGAGATGATCGAAGGGGCCATTACTGTAATTCTTTGCTGCTATGGGTTAATTTTGCATAAAATAGTGCCCATGATCCGGAAAGTCAAGGCCGGGATACTTGCATGACACCACAGGAGCTTTCCATAGCGTGCATGCTGCTATGGCAAATATCCAGTAACGGACTTTTGTACTTGCAATGGAGAAAAAGGGATAGTATGTATCTTTTTTCATTTATTGGTAGAAAAAATATGTTTTAGTGCAGAATGTCAGGACTAAATTGATGGAAAATAAAAAAAATATCGCCCTTATCGGCATGCCGGCCGTGGGCAAAAGCACGGTGGGGGTGCTGCTGGCCAAAAAGATCGGGTTTGATTTCATGGATACCGATATTGTCATCCAGGCAAAAGAGCAAAAAACCCTTGCCCAGATCATTGCCAGTCACGGCATGGACCGGTTTCTGGAAATCGAAAAGCTGCATCTTATGGAAATTGACTGCAAAAGTCACGTGATTGCCACCGGCGGCAGTGTCATATACAAGGCTGAGGCCATGCGCCACCTGGCAGAAACCTGTATAAAAGTCTATCTGTCCGTTGATCTGGATGTCCTTAAAACCCGGCTGTCTGATGTCATTACCCGGGGGGTGGCCATTGCACCGGGGAAAAGCATTGATGACCTTTTTGCGGAAAGA
>JAABSB010000167.1 GCA_011390615.1 Desulfotignum sp.
TGATCAAAATTCTGGCAGGATTCCCCGAACAGGTGGAAAAAAGTGCCGCCACCTGCCACCCCCATGTGATTTTCACCTATCTGATGTCTCTGGCAGCAGCGTTTCACGGCTATTACAACCGGCATAAGGTGATTGTTTCGGATCCTGATTTGTCCGGGGCCCGGCTGAGCCTGGTGCTGGCCGTAAAAAAAGTTATCCGCAACGGGCTTGCGCTGTTAGGGGTGTCTGCGCCTGAAAGAATGTGACCATGTTCTTTAAAGGGGCCATAAAATATGCCATTTATATATGTATCGGCGGATGGATGTTTTTACTGGGGATCATGGTGGGCCGGGGCACAGCCCCTGTGACATTTGAAACACAAAGGTTTCAGGAGCGGCTTGTGGAAATTGCTAAAAAAATGGGAAGCAAAGAAAATCCAAAAAAACAGGAAACCAAAATTGCGCTGCACTATTATGAGGCCTTAAGTGAACCGGTCAAGCCGGAGGAGCTGCCCATGATGCCGCCTGAGGCGACTATGGGTATGCTGGAAGAAAAATCAGTGGATGCACAACAGATGCAGCCAGAACCCGCAGATGTGCAGGATGCACCTGATGCAGACCAGGGCACTCAGACAGGGCCCATTCCTGTGAAAACCAGCAAAAAAGCCGCCACATTTAACAAGGCCGCCACAGCCAAAATAGCAGATGGCCCAGAGACAAAGCAGGAGACTGCCAGGCCCGGGAAAACAAAAACCCCTGAAAAAACAGATCCGGAGCTGGCTGCCGGTGCAGGGCCCGGTTCAGGTTCCGATGGTGTCTACACCATCCAGGTGGCTGCCTTTAAATCTTTTAAAGATGCCGTCACCCAGGCAGCAGTTCTGGATGAAAAAGGTTTTACCGCCACCCGCACCAGCAAAGAAATTGACGGGGTTACCTGGTACCGGGTAAGAATCGGGGGATTTGCCACCCGGGATGCGGCGCGCAGGCATCTTGAAAAACTGAACCAGGCCGGTATCAACGGCATGATTATCAAAAAGGAATGACCATGAAAATTTCCCGAGAGGAAGTGGAAAACATCGCCCATCTGGCCCGCCTTGAAATCGACGACCAGAGCAAAGCATCCCTTTGTGAGCAGTTGAGCGGTATTCTGGACTACATGGACAAACTGGCCCATGTGGATGTACAGGGTGTAAAACCGGTATCCGGGGCCGCGTTCATGCACAATGTGCTGCGCGAGGATGCGCCGCACCCCAGCCCCGGCCCGGATGTGACCCTGGCCAATGCACCCAAAAAAGATGCCAATTATTATCTGGTACCCCGGGTGGTGAAGCAGCCCGGCAGATGACAAAGGAAATATAGATGGATCTACACACATTGACCGTAGGCGGCGCCCGCCGGCTGCTGGATGAAAAAAAAATATCCTCCAGGGAGCTCACCCGGGTGTTTCTGGACCGTATTGCAGCCCATGATGACACCATCAACAGCTTTCTTCTGGTGGATGCGGCAGATGCCATGGCCCGGGCAGATGCTGCCGACCGGCAGATCGCTGCCGGAAACCAGACGGTGTTTACCGGTATCCCCATGGCCCTTAAGGACCTTTTGTGTACCCGGGGCATGCGCACCACCTGCGGGTCCAAAATTTTAGACAACTTTGTTCCCCAGTATGATGCAACCGTGGTGGCAAAACTCAAACAGGCCCATGGGGTGATCCTGGGCAAAACCAATATGGATGAATTTGCCATGGGGTCATCCACGGAAAATTCCGCATACTTTCCCACAAAAAACCCCTGGCACCTGGCGTATGTGCCGGGCGGGTCCAGCGGGGGCTCAGCTGCTGCCGTGGCAGCACAGTTCTGCTGTGCAGCTTTGGGAACAGATACCGGGGGTTCCATCCGCCAGCCCGCCTCCCATTGCGGGGTTGTTGGGCTCAAACCCACCTACGGCCGGGTGTCCCGGTATGGTCTTGTGTCCTATGCATCCTCTCTGGACCAGATAGGCCCCATTGCAAGGAGCGTGGAAGATGCTGCCCTGATTCTCAATCTGATTGCCGGGCATGATCCCATGGATTCCACCTGCGCCTCTCAGGATGTGCCGGATTTTACGGCAGGCATTGCAGCCTTTGAAAAAGAGGGCCTGAAAGGGATGCGCGTGGGGATCCCAAAAGAGTATCTCGGCATGGAAGGCATTGATCCGGATGTGCTGGCGGTGTTCGAGAATGCGGTAAACGTGCTCACAGACCTGGGGGCCGATATTGTGGAGGTCTCACTGCCCCATACCGCCTATGTGGTGGCAGCCTATTATATCATTGCCCCGTGTGAGGCCAGTTCCAACCTGGCCCGGTTTGACGGGGTCAAATACGGTTTCAGGGCCCACCATGCAGATGATCTCATTGACATGTACAAGCAGACCAGGTCCCAGGGGTTCGGCCCGGAGGTGCAGCGCAGGATCATCATCGGCACCTATGCCCTGTCAGCAGGGTATTATGATGCCTATTACGGCAGAGCCTCCCAGGTGAGGGCCCTGATCATGGAAGATTTTTCACAGGCATTTGATGCCTGTGACATCCTTTTGTCACCGGTGGCGCCAACCCCTGCTTTCCGCATAGGCGAAAAAATGGATGATCCCCTTACCATGTACCTGACCGATATCTTCACCCTGTCCGCCAACATGGCCGGGGTGCCCGGCATATCAGTGCCTGGCGGATTTTCGGCAGACGACCTGCCCATCGGCATCCAGATGATGGCAGCCCGGTTTGATGAATTGTCCCTGGTGCGGGCGGGATACGGGATGGAAAAATCCCTGGGCCTGAACCGGTTGTTCCCAACCCTTTAAAAAAAAGGAAAAAATCATGAGTAATGTCCAACCCCAGGGGGAATCCCTGAAAAAAGCCATCCAGTGGGTCAGTGATGAACGCAGAAAATCACCGGATACACCGGCGAAAAAACTGGCCAATGACGCAGCCCTGAAGTTTGATTTAAGCCCGAAAGATTCTGAATTTTTAATGCGGTTTGTGAAACAGGAAAACCAGGAGTGATCCGTATTCTGCCGGAAATCCTGTCCAACCAGATTGCGGCCGGAGAGGTGGTGCAGCGGCCGGCATCCGTGGTCAAGGAGCTGGTGGAAAACAGCATCGACGCCAATGCCGCCCAGATCACCATTGACATGGAAAAAGGGGGCAAATCCGTGATCCGGGTGGCGGACGACGGCACGGGCCTGTCCCGGGACCAGGCATTGCTGGCCATAGAACGGTATGCCACAAGCAAGATTTTCGACCAGACAGACCTGTTTTCCATTGGTACATTCGGGTTCAGGGGAGAGGCCCTGCCCTCCATTGCATCGGTATCCCGGTTCTGCCTTGTGACAAAACCCAAAAATGCCGACACCGCCACCCGGGTGGAGATGGCCGGGGGAAAACTTTTGCAGGTGTCAGAAACCGGGGCCCCGGACGGCACCATGGTGGAGGTCAAACACCTGTTTTTCAACACCCCGGCCCGGCGCAAATTTCTCAAGGCAGACACCACCGAGGCCGGCCATATCACAGATACCATTTCCGGCATGGCCTTAGGCAACCCTGGGGTGGGGTTCCGCATGCAAGCCAACGGCAAACTGGTGCGGCATTTTCCCCCTGGCCAGGATCTTTTGCACCGGGCCATGCTGGTGCTGGGAAAGGATGTGGCAGACCAGCTTTATCCCATGGACCATGCAGCGGCAGGCATAAGCATATCCGGAGTCTGCGCCAATCCGGCAGTGACAAGGTCCACTGCGGGGAGGATCTATCTGTTTGTGAACAACCGCCTGGTGTATGACAAGGGTATCATTGCCGCAGTGTTCCGGGGATTTGCCGGCCGGATCATGAAAGGCCGGTTTCCTGTGGCAGTGATCTGCTGCGGTCTGCCCTTTGACCAGGTGGATGTGAATGTCCACCCATCCAAAAGAGAGATCAAGTTTTTGTCTCCCCAGCCGGTGTACCAGGCTGTGACACAAGCTGTGGTCAGTGCTTTGCAGGCGGCCCAGCAGAATGTTGCGGCCTATGCCGGATCACGCACCATGCCCGGATCACAGGTATCGGATGTCCGAAAAACAACAGAATTTGTACAGGATTCCGGTTATCAGGCAGTCCAGTCCGCCATCCCCTGGGGCCCTGGCAGAAGATCAGAACCTGCACCTTCTCCATCCCTTGCACCGGTGGCAGCAGCAGAAAAAACAGATGCATCAGAAATAAGAGATGCAGCAGAAATAACAGATCCGTTCACACCGGATGAATCCCCGGGTTTTGCCCCGGTACACCAGGACAGACCATCTGGAACTTTCACAGAAATCCCGGAAAAAAAACAGCCCGTCATTTTTGGCCAGGTCATGGGCACCTATATCATTGCCGAGCAGGAAGACCGGCTTATGCTGGTGGACCAGCATGCAGCCCATGAACGGGTGGTGTATGAGAAACTCAAACACCGGCATACCCATCT
>JAABSB010000168.1 GCA_011390615.1 Desulfotignum sp.
GCAAGGAAACCCACACCTGGACCATCCGGTTCGCCCCGCCCCTGGTGATTACAAAACCAGACATCGACTGGGCCATGGAACGGATCAACGATGTGTTTGTGGATCTGTCCTGATTATATCTCATGGAAATGAAATAATGATGGCAGCAAACTCTTTTTTCCGGGGACGTCTTATTGCCATCGGCGGAAATGAAGACAAGGCCAATGATCTGGTTGTACTCAAACGGGTTATCCGGGAAGTCGGAAAACCTGTTTACAAGGTCGGTATCATCACCACTGCCAGTGAAGAACCCCGGCAGCGGGGCAAAGATTATGAAAAGATATTCAAGACACTTGGCGCATCTGAAATAAAGATCCTGGCCATTGAAACAAGGGTCCAGGCAAACAGCAAAGCACTGGCCAAAACCCTTGAAGATGTTGATTTGATTTTTCTTACCGGTGGTGACCAGTTGAGATTGACAACCATCATGGGTGGATCAAAAACCCTTGCCGCGATTCAAAACCGGCTTGAATCCGGCGCACTCGTCGCAGGCACCAGTGCCGGAGCAGCGGTGTTTTCCGATACCATGATTTATGAAGGGGAGAGTGAACAAGGACTGTTTAAAGGCAGAGTCTTTACCACAGCCGGATTTGGTTTTGTAAAAAATATTATTTTTGACACCCATTTTATGGCACGGGGCCGTATCGGACGTCTGATCCAGATTGTGACAACGAATCCGACCTGCATCGGGGTTGGTATCGGTGAAGACTCAGGGGTTATCCTCAAGGGAGACGGCATGATTGAGGTCATTGGCACAGGCCAGGTCATTATTGTTGACGGCAATGATATTGCCCATTCCAACATCATGGATATCAAGCCGGGCGGGCCCATTGCGGTTGAAAATGTGCGCATCCATTCACTGGTTAACGGATATGGGTACCATTTCAAAAACAGACGGTTTCTCACACCATTATCAAAACAGATCAAAGGACAGTGATGATTGATATACTGGAGTTAAGAGCGTTGCGCGGCCCCAATCGATATACCCGGCATTCCGCCATATTCATGGTACTGGATATTAAAGACTACGAGAGCCGTCCTTCGGATACAATAAAAGGCTTTTCAGACCGGCTGACCGCCTTGATGCCGACCCTCCACGAGCACGAATGCTCCATCGGCAAACCCGGCGGATTTATTCAGAGACTTGAAAGGGGCACCTGGGCCGGTCATATTATTGAGCATATTGCCATTGAGCTTCAATGCCTGTCCGGCATGGCGGTTGGATACGGAAAAACCCTGGGGACGTCCCAAAAGGGAGTTTATATTGTGGTCTTCAGATACCTGGTGGAACATGCCGGGTTAAAAGCGGCACAGGAAGCCATCTCCTTATTCGAGGCCATGGCAGAAAAAAAGCCGTTTGATATCAACAAGGTCATTTCCGATCTCAAAATTCTGCGCGAAGATCATATGCTGGGACCCACAACATGGAGTATTGTTAAAGAAGCCCTTTCAAGGGGCATCCCATATATCCGGCTGAACGAAGAAAGTTATATTCAACTGGGATATGGTGCCCGCCAGAAACGGATTCAGGCATCCATAACCGGTAATACCTCGGCCATTGCCGTGGAAATTGCCGATGAAAAAACCAGGGGCAAGCTTTTATTGCAAAAATCCGGCATCCCGGTGCCGGAAGGCCGGGTGGTGTCAACCGTAGAAGAAGCGGTTGACGCTTTTCATGACATCGGTGCGGCAGTGGTTGTCAAGCCGGATGTGGGAAACCACGGGAATGGCTCCACGATCAATGTGACAGACCTGGATCAGTTGGAACAGGCATTTTTTGCGGCCAAAGCCTTTTACCCGGATGTGATTGTTGAAGAATATGTGCATGGCGGAGATTATCGCTTTCTGGTCATTGACGGCAAACTGGCTGCCGCTGCCAGGCGGGAACCCGCACATGTCATCGGAGATGGAAAATCCACCATCAGAGAGCTGATTCACATCCTCAATGCCGATCCCCTTCGCGGGTTCGGGCATGAAAAAGTCCTGACGCAGGTTGAAATAGATGCCATGACCGAAAGACTTCTGGCCCTCAAAGGACTTTGCCTGGACTCCCGGCCCAAAAAAGGGAGAAAAATTTATTTAAAGGCCACTGCCAATTTAAGCCAGGGGGGAACTGCCACAGATGTGACCGATGAGGTACATCCGGAGATCCGCAGGATGGCCGAACGGACCGCCGGGATCATCGGCCTGGATTGTGCAGGCATCGATGCCCTGGCAGCAGACATATCCCTTCCTCTGGACCCGTCCGGAATAAAAGTGGTGGAAATCAATGCCGCACCCGGATTCAGAATGCATCTGGAGCCTACCGGCGGCCGGCTCAGGAATGTGGCAAAACCCCTTGTGGATATGCTTTTCCCCGAAGGATATTTCCAGGTTCCTGTTCTGGCAGTCACCGGGACAAACGGCAAAACCACCACCAGTAAATTGATCGCCCATACATTGAAGTATTCGGGAAAAATCGTGGGGCTTGCCTGTACGACCGGCATCATACTGGATGGAAATCCGGTTTTGTCAGGGGATTACAGCGGTCCGGAAGGCGCAGGGATCGTGTTACGGGAACCAACGGTGGACCACGTTGTACTGGAAGTGGCCCGGGGCGGCATCGCCAGAAGGGGGCTGGGGGTTACCGAGGTGGATGTGGGCGTGCTTTTGAATATCGGCAAAGACCATCTTGGTTGTGACTGGATTGAATCCCAGGAAGAATTGTCCCTGGTCAAGTCAACGGTCATCGAAGTTGTCAAAAAAACAGGGACATCGGTTTTAAATGCAGAAGACCGCATGACCATGACCGTTCTGGACCGTGCCCGGGGCGATATTATTTTATTTTCCCTGGACCCTGACAATCCAGACATTACCGCCCATGTAAAAAAAGGGGGAACCGTTGTCACCGTCACCAGCCAGAATGCGGTCATCCGAAAAAACCGGCAGGATATTCATATCTGTTCCCTGGAAGAAATCCCTATCACCTTCGGGGGCATCATCGACTTTAACACGGCCAATGCCCTTGCCGCCATCGGCGCCCTTCACGGATTAGGGCTTTCCGTTGACCAGATTCGAAACGGAGTGATGACCTTCTATCCTTCCGTGAACCAGAATCCGGGCCGCATGAATTTGTTTGATTTCCAGACATACAAGGTGCTTCTGGACTACGGCCATAATCCGGAATCAGCCCGGGCCATGGCCAAATTACTGCCACGGCTCTCACCGGGCAGAAAGGTCGGGCTGTGTCACGGCACTGGCAGCAGAACCGACGAACAACTCATTGAACTTGGAAAAGCCCTGGCCCTGGTCTACGATCACATCATTCTGACCGATTTTGATCCCCGTCACCGGCCGGCCGGAGAAACCCAGGACCTGGTTCATGAGGGACTGATCCAGGGCGGATTTTTGGAAAACCGGATTGAAATCGTTCCGGAACCGGACAAAGCAGTGGAATATATTTTTTCCAAAGCCCAACCAGGGGATTTGCTGGTCATTCAACCGGATGAACTGGAACCGGTCATGGGCCAGATCATGGACCGTTACCGGCAGATGGTCACCCATTTATAGCAGAGATAATCTTAAACTACGCCTCAATAAGGTGTTTCATGAGAAACAAGGCATTCTGATTGTCGACCGCATTTTTTACCGCAACGGTGAGCAGGGATGCCGCTGGATTTCATAGATGACTGCGTGATCACCCGGTTTGAAAGTCAAGTTTGATTTTGGATCTGAATGAAAGAGAAACTACCAGTTGTTTTTTCTTGACAAACCATTCGCATTCATCATAAAAAAATTGGAGTTCCAAAGGTAAATCAGGGCGTGAAATTAACGGAATCTCAAGCTGTTCACACCTTTTCCCCGCCTGATGCCAACTGGATATTTATCTTTTTCCGGAACCTGCGGAGGTGTCATGAAACACCTGATTATCGGAAACGGAATTGCCGGGATCAACGCTGCCAGGGCCATCCGCGAGATGGACACCACTGCCGGCATTTTCATGGTCAGTGACGAGACCTTTCCCCCGTACAGCCGCCCCATGATCTCCTATGTCCTGGAAGGATCCGAGCCCCACGAAAAACTGCCCCTTTTTGCAGGCAATGTATACGAAGACCTGGACATTACGCCTGTTCTGGGACACCGTGTGGCACACCTTGATGTGAAAAAAAAGTCCGTTCATCTTGCAAACGGCACAGACATCGATTTTCAAAAACTGTTGATTGCCTCAGGGGCGGATGCCAGGCATATCAGGGTTCCGGGAGCAGAGCTGGGCAATATTTTCACCATGCGGACCCAGAAGGATGTGCTGGATCATCTGGCGGCCATCTCACTGGGGATAAAAAACGCCCTGGTGCTGGGCGGC
>JAABSB010000017.1 GCA_011390615.1 Desulfotignum sp.
CATCGCACACCGCCTGTCCACCATCCGGCACTGCGGCCATATCCTGCTGCTCAGGGACGGCCGGATCCGGGAACAGGGCAGCCACCAGGAACTGGTGAAGGCCAAAGGGGAATATTTTCATCTGCTGGAGAAAGAAACCCTGTGAAAAGGTGACGCTTCAGGACGGGCCGGCGGTTTGAAGGGTAATGGTAAAACAGGTGCCCTGGCCTTCGGTTGAATCCACATACATTTTTCCGCCGTGTTCCTCTATGATGCCGTAGACCACGGACAGCCCCAGACCCACGCCTTTGCCTTTCTTCTTGGTGGTAAAAAACGGCTCAAATATTTTGGAAATATATGCATTGGGTATGCCGGCACCGGTATCCATGATCTGCATTTTCACGGCATTCTTGTCCGGAATACTGCATGTTTTCAGGGTCAGCCTTTTTCTGGGAGCCTGGGCCATACTTTCCACGGCATTGGAGATCAGGTTCATTACCACCTGCTGGATCTGGTCTTCTGATCCCCTGATCAGGGGCAGGTTTCTTTCCAGATCTTCGATGATCCGGATCTTGTTGAGGCGCAGCAGGTTGGCGTTGAGCATCAACGTCTGTTCAATGAGTTCGTTGACGTCAAACCGGGTGACCTCTATTTTGGACTGCCGGGCAAAGGCCAGCAAATTGCCAATGATGCGGGTCACCCGGCGGGTTTCGGTTTCCATGAGATCCAGGTATTGCTGAAAAACACCCAGTTCCGATTCCGTGATACTGTCTTCTTTTAATATCCGCTTGCTGAGCAGCACCAGGTTGAGTATGCCTGCCACAGGGTTGTTGATCTCATGGACCACGGAAGAGGACAATTTGCCCAGAGATGCCATCTTGTCCTGGTGCAGAAGCTGTTCATGGGATTCTTTCAACTGCCGGGTGCGCTCCTCCACCATTTTCTGCAAATGCTCTCTGGTCTTTTTTTCATCGGACTTGCGTTTGGTGATGTCCCGGCTGATTTCAATAAATTTTAAGATTTTACCTTTTTTTTCCCAGATAGGAAAAATGGTCAATTCCGTGTACCAGGTTTTGCCTTTCTGGTCCACCCGGGAAAGCTCCACCTGGCAGTGGCGCCTTTTTCTGATCACCTGATCCAGGGGGCATTTTTCATGGCAGTTGGAACTTTTTTGGGTGATGCGCTGAAACACCTCATAGCATTTTTTACCGATCACATCTTTCCGGTGATACTGCATGTGCTTTAAAAACGCTTCATTGACCTCCAGGATTTCCTGATCCGGAGAAATAATGAGAATAAAATCCCTGATTCCGTTGAGGATGGTCTCAAATTCATTCTGGGGAACACCGGCCATGGAAAACCCCTTGCAAATATTTCAACAAATGGGAAATATACCTTTTTTACCACAGGCCCTGCAAAAAACACAAGCGCGAGTTCTGCAACGCTTAAGGGCAGCACATGTAGTAACATCATGTTCAGCTGCTTGATACCCACAGGGGTGGTCTTCAGGAAACAGTTGCACAAACCCGGATGTATTCCAGGACAAATTGCTGCAAATTCCCACAACGGTGTCGTAAAATTCGACAATACACCAAACATCCTGATGTCAAGTGGATGACCCACTTTTTTATCCAGTTCCGGACAAACCACTGTTGAAAAATCCGCCATTCCCCGCCTCCCCGAATTTTTGCCGGGATCTGAAAATGATATTGGAAAACCTGCCTGAAATCACGGGTGTTCAGGTTTTTATGTCCCCGGTTCAGGCCCTGGTATTGTTTTTGCTCTTATATCCGGTAACGGTTCGCAAAGAAAAAAGATTCACCAACACAAAGGAGGCAAACCATGACGACCACAACAACAATCTCTGTTTTGAAAAAAAATGTTTCAAAAACCAGCCCTGTCTGGGAAATCGGCAAACAAAATACCCCGCGTCCCTGCATCTGGATGCAGGCCGGGGTGACGGCCCAAAAAAACTGTACCCATTATTATGACTGCACCGGGTGTAAATACGATGCTGCCATGGAAAAGGCTGCAGCCGCCGGCAAACACCCCACCTGGCAGGAGGCCATGCGGCGGCAGCCGGGCAGCCGCCGCATCTGCCGCCATGCCATGACCGGCCGGAGTGACATGCGCACCTGCCCCATGAATTACAACTGCGACCGGTGCGAATTTGACCAGGTGTTTGAGGACACTTTGATTCCTGCCCGGGGCCATAAACCTGTCAGAATTACCCGGGTCAAGGGGTTTGACCTGGCCGGCGGGTATTATTTCCATTCAGGCCATACCTGGGCTGCCATTGACAGTGGCGGTGTCATCCGGGTGGGAATGGATGATTTTTCCTTCAAGGTGCTGGGGGGGCCTGACGGCTTCGACCTGCCTTTGGTGGGCCAGGAGCTGAACCAGGCCAGGGCCAGCTGGGGTATTCGCCGCAAAGATAACCAGGCAGATGTCCGCTCCCCGGTGAACGGGGTGATCACCCGGGTCAATGAAACCGTAAGATCCCGGCCTGATCTCTCCCAGGATCACCCTTACGGTGAAGGCTGGCTGTTCACGGTGCACAATGCAGATATCAAAGGCGCGGTAAAGCATCTGATGGATGATGAAACCAGCATCGCCTGGCTGGACGATGACGTCACCGCCCTTGAAAAGATGATTGAAGAGATCACAGGCCCCCTGGCCGCTGACGGCGGTGTGCTGCAAAGAGATGTCTTCGGCGGCCTGCCGGCCCTGGGATGGGACCGGCTGACCCGGACTTTTCTGTAATTTTTTTACCTGCAAGGAGAAATCCCATGGAACAGTTTCAAACCACAAAGCAAACAGACCCCCAGTGCCTGTGGATGCAGGCGGGGGTGGTCCCAAAAAAATATTGCCCCATGGATTTTTCCTGTACCGGCTGCCGGTTTGACCGGGCCTTGAACCGGGTGTGCAGACTAAACCAGCACCTTCTGAACCAGGGAAAGATGCCTTCCGGGAAAAAAGGCTCTCTTATGTTCTGGCAGGACCGGCTCAAAAAAATGCCGCTGGCCAAACGCCCCTGCATCCACCACATGAAGGGAAAAATTTCCTTTAAGTCCTGCCCTAAAGCGTATCACTGCATTGACTGTGAATTTGACCAGTACTTTTATGACCAGTTCAAGGTGCATGCCATGATGCAGCCCATGGACTTTGAAACCGTCAGCGGGGTGGTTATGCCGGCAGGGTATTATCTGTCTGCCGGACACACCTGGGTGAAGATCGAAGACCAGGGGATTGTGCGCATGGGGATAGATGATTTTGCCTCCCGGCTTGTGGGAAAAATTGACCACATGGCAATCCCCCTGATGGGTAAGGAAATCTCACAGGGACAGGCCGGGTTCACCCTGTTTCGCAACAGATATCCCATAACATTTACCTCTGCAGTTTCCGGCATCATCACCCAGGTCAACCCGGAGATAAAAAAGAATCCTGACCTGGTGACAAACGCCCCGTATACTGACGGGTGGATATGCCTGGTATACTGCCCGGATATCAAGCAGAATCTCAAAAACCTTTTGTTCATGGCAGACAGCCGGCGGTTCATGGCCGGCCAAGTTGAAAATCTGCATGCATTTTTGGAAGATGCCACGCAATTGAAAGCAGCTGACGGCGGCTCTATGGTCAGAGATATTCTGGGCAATGTCCCGGAGGCACAAAGGGACCGGCTGATAAAAACCTTTATTTCTCCAGGGCCTTGATGCTGTCGGACAAATAAATGCTGCAGTACCGGCAGAACCGGTTCAGCTTTTGGTCCACATCTGCAATTTTGCGGCAGTAATGCATGATGCACAACGGGTCTTCACAATGGCGTAGATCAAAGGTATGGCCCAGCTCATGGATTGCTTCTTTGACAATCCGATCCATGAACCCGGCCGTACCCGCGGCATCCAGGCCGGTGTTCAGCCGAAAGATGGAAACAACGGCTGCCCTGCCTCCCAGCTGGGCCTCGCCATACACATGGGTTAAAATGGGAATGAACAGATCTTTTTTGGTGATGGCCACAACCTTGAGGCAGTGCTCAGTGGCATTTTTTTCCAGCTCTTCCAGCACCCGGGTGGACCAATACTGATTCCGGTCCACATCATAGGCAAAATCAATGTCCGGCAAAAGCGGGGTGATCCGGACATCGGTTTTAAAAACCTTCACAACTTTGTCTGCCACCGCCCCACTGATATCATCGCCAATATCGCCCACAGGGGATACCAGAATCAGACCGGGCGGTTTCATTGGTAAAAAGCCTTTTAATCCGGCTTCAGATCATACCGCTTGATCTTGTTGTAGAGAGTGGAACGGTCTATGCCCAGAATCCCGGCAGCCTTTGATATATGCCAGCTGGTCCGGGTCAGGATGGTGTGGATATGCTCTTTTTCCACATCATGCAGCGACACACCGGCAGGGTGGGCAGGATGGTCTGGGGTTCCGCATATGGGCAGATCCTGAGGGGTGATGGTGGTGGTTTTGCACACCACCACGGCCCGTTCAATGGCATTGGACAGTTCCCTGACATTGCCGGGCCAGTGATAGAGCATGAGCTCATCCATGGCATCTCTGCTGAACCGTTCCACGCCCCGGTTCACCTCCCGGGTGAATTTTTCCAAAAAATGCCCGGCCAGCAGCGGGATATCCTCCTTGCGCTCCCGCAGGGGCGGCATGGTCAAAGAGATAACATTGAGCCGGTAAAACAGATCTTCTCTGAAACTGCGGTGGACAATGGCTTTTTGCAAATCTGAATTTGTTGCGGCAATGACCCTGAAATCCACGGTAATGGGCTGGGTGCCCCCCACCCTGTAAAACACCTTGTCCTCGAGCACCTGGAGCAGATCGATCTGCATGCGCATGGAAATCTCACCGATCTCATCCAGAAACAGGGTCCCGCCTCCGGCCATCTCCAGGCGGCCTTTTTTCGTTTCTTTTGCATCAGTAAACGCCCCTTTCTGGTGGCCGAACAGCTCACTTTCCATGATATGCTTAGGGATGGCACCGCAGTTGACTGCCACAAAAGGTCCTTCAGACAACTGGCTGGAGGAATGAATGGCTTTGGCTGCCAGGCCCTTGCCTGATCCGGTTTCTCCTGTGATGAGCACGGTGCTTTGTGTTTCTGCGATATCCTGAATAAGCCTGAAAATTTTTTGCATGGCAGGGGATTGGCCGATCATGCTTTCAAACCGTGTCTGTTCTGCAAACGCATCCTTTAAAAACGCATGTTCTTTCACCTTTTTGCGATGTTCCAGCAGCTTCTGGATCATCACACCGAGTTCATCCGGATCAAAAGGTTTGAGCAGGTAATCATGGGCATGGGATTTCATGGCCTTTACCGCAGAAGGGATAGAGCCGTAGGCAGTGATCATGATCACATCGATATCTGGATAATGCTCCTTAACATGGGACAGCACCTCCATGCCGCTGATGCCGTCCAGCTGGATATCCAGCAGCATGATATCAAATCCCTGTTTTTTGAGCAGTGCAAGGGCATCTTCGCCGCTGGGCACGGTGTCCACGAGAAATCCGTCCCGTTTGAGCCAGCCGGCAAGGGATTCCCGGATCACCAGTTCATCATCCACCACCAGGATTCTGGCCTGTGACATGTCTGTCTCCTTTCCGCCCGGCCGGCCCGGTTCCGGCTGCTGCAGCCTGCCCGGTTCGGGCCTGTCAACGGATTTCTACGAGCATCTCTTTTGGATGGCGACGTCGGGGAGGCTGGTCTGTGGCCCTATACCCTAAGGCCACCAGCACCGCCACCTCAAATTCTTTGGTATCTATACCCAGAACAGCCTCTACCCGGTCTTTTTCAAATCCTTCCATGGGGCAGGAATCAATCCCCAGAGACGCTGCCGTGGTCATGATATTGGCCAGGGCAATGTAGCACTGTTTGCAGCACCAGGCATACAGGTTCATCCGGGGAAAAACCTCGGTTTCCATATACCACTTATATTTTTCAATATAGGCTTTGGTTGCATCTTCCGGCAGTCCCCGTTTGGCAAAACTTGTGTCTACATAAGGGTTGCCAGGGGTGACCAGATCAGGTCTGGCAAGGATCACGACTAGATGGCTGCTTTCGGTCACCTGGGGCTGGTCCCAGCAGGCCGGCCGCAATTTTTTCCGGATATCCACAGACTGGAGTACTAAAAATTTCCAGGCCTCCATACCGAATGAAAATGGAGACAGTCTTGCTGCCTCTAAAATCGTATCCAGGTCTTTGGGGATAATTTTTTTATCCGGATCAAATTTTTTACAGGCATGCCGGAAATGCAGGGCATCGATAATGGCATTCATGACAGGATTTCCTTTTGGATCAGATTAATATGCACGGGTTCCTCAGTCACACATTATACCCAGTATAAAAAATTTACCGCATGAATAAAAGCAAAAATTCATCCCAAAAAATGACACAGCCCCATCACACCTTAAATGTTCCGACAATATGATGCAGCTCAGATGCCATTTTTTTCAAGGCAGTGGCGCTGGTGGATACCTGGTTGCTGGAATCTCGGACAATTCCTTTTCCTGGATAAAGGCAGCCACGATCCAGTCGGTGTTTGCGGATTTTTATTTTTTTTGTTTTCTATACAGATATGTCAGCGGTAATGCGAATAATTTCTCCCGGCCGGTCCGGTCCGGCCACGGTCAATACAGCCGAAGAACCGTTCAGGCATCTGCCCGCTTCAGCCAGGGCATGTTCAGGACGGTTGTTCTCTTCACTTAAATGTGCCAGGATCACATGTTTCAAATTCTGGTGGGCCAGCTGGGACAAAAGCATCCCTGCATCTGCATTTGACAGATGTCCGGTACGGGATTTGATGCGCTGTTTCAGGTGCCAGGGATAGGACCCGTTGATGAGCATATCCGGGTCATGGTTGGATTCAAGGTAGAGCACACTGCAGTCGCGCAGATGCTCTTTCACAAGGTTGGTGGCAATACCCAGATCCGTGGCAATACCGATTTTGCAGCCCTGCCAGGTAAGGGTGAGACCGGCCGGGTCTGAGGCATCATGGGAAGTTGAAAAAGGATGCACCGTCAATAGTGATGCATCGCAAATCTTGTCATCCATGACGTTGTTACAATTTTTGACCGCAAAACTTTCACCACAGCCAAAGAACCTTATATCGGGAATTTTGCCGACAACCTTTGCACAGGCCTGATAAGTAGCCTTTGTCATGTAAACCGGGATATTGAACCGACGGCCCAATACCCCGGCTCCCTGAATATGGTCTCTGTGTTCATGGGTGATGATGATGGCGGACAGGTGATCCGGGGTTTTCCCCACAGCAGCCATCCGCCGCTGGATTTCCTTTCCGGAAAGTCCGGCATCCACAAGAATAGCCGTTTTTGGCGTAGAAACCAGCACGGCATTCCCCCTGCTGCCGGAAGCAAGGGGACAGATACAAAAAGAATTATTCTTTTTCATCCGCTTTTGCAGCTTTGTAACTCAGCTTGATTTTTCCGTCCCGGGTAATATCCAGCACTTTTACGGAAATCACATCACCCTCTTTCACCACATCGGTGACTTTTTTCACCCGGTAATCAGCCAGTTCAGAAATATGCACCAGGCCGTCAGTACCGGACTTGATGTTCACAAATGCGCCGAAATCGGTTATTTTCACCACCTTGCCTTCATAAATTGCCCCGATCTCCGGATCAAGAGCAATATCAGAGACCATGTCCAGTGCCCGTTGTGCATCTTCCTGGTTTTCTCCGGCAATTTTCACAAGACCGGAGTCATCCACTTCAATGACCGTGTTAGTATCCGCCTGGAGTGCCCGGATGATCTTGCCGCCAGGACCGATGATATCCCTGATTTTGTCCGGATTGATCATGATACTCAAAATTTTGGGGGCATGGGGTGAAATTTCATCACGTGATTTGCCGATCGTTTCCAGCATTTTTTCCAGGATATGCAGCCGGCCTTTCCTGGCCTGGACAAGGGCCTTTTCCATGATATCTTTGGACAATTCCTTGATTTTTATATCCATCTGCAGGGCGGTGATGCCCTCTTTGGGTCCGGCCACCTTGAAATCCATGTCCCCGAAATGGTCCTCATCTCCCAGGATGTCCGAAAGAATGACGGTCTTGTCCCCATCTTTTATCAGACCCATGGCAATACCGGAAACCGGGGCCTTGATGGGAACCCCGCCGTCCATCATCGCCAGACAGCCGGCACACACTGTGCCCATGGAGGAAGATCCGTTGGATTCCATGACCTCGCCCACCAGGCGAATGGTGTATTCAAAATCTGCAGGATCAGGCAGTATCCGTTCAATAGCTCGGGTTGCCAGATTGCCGTGGCCGATATCCCTGCGGCTGGGGCCGCCGGCCCGTTTAACTTCTCCAACGGAATAGGGAGGAAAATTGTAATGGAGCATGAAGCTTCTGGTTTCATTGCCGGCCAAAGTTTCCACCCGCTGTTCATCCGGGCCTGATCCCAGGGTCATCACGCCGAGCACCTGGGTTTCTCCCCTGGTAAACAGGGCACTGCCATGGGGACGGCGCAGCATACCCACCTCACAGGAAATATCCCGGATTTCATCAAATGCCCTGCCATCAATGCGGTGATTTTGGGTAAGCGTTATATCCCGGCTGACTTCCTTAACAGCCTTGCTGAAACCTTCCTTGATCTCCTTGATCTGATCTGGATAATCATTGCAAAAATGGGCCACCACCTCTTCTTTAAAACTGCTCAGGGCGACCTGGCGCTCAATTTTGGTCTTGATCTGTACCTGCTCTTTGATACCTTCTCTTGCAAAGGATGCTATTTTTTCTGCCAGTTCAGGATCACGGGCCGGGGGGACAAATGCATGTTTTTCTTTTCCCACACTTTTTTTGAGTTCCATCTGCATGTCAATGATGGGCTGCATGGCAGCATGACCAAAAAAGATGGCATCCAGCATATCCTGTTCCGATATGATATTGGCGCCGCCTTCCACCATGACAACCCCGGTTCTGGAACCTGCCACGGTCAGCTCAATGTCACTTTCTTCCATCTGTTCCAGGCTGGGATTGGCAACAAATTCCCCGTTTATGCGGCCGACCTTGATACCGGCGATGGGGCCGTCAAAGGGAATATCAGATATCTCCAGGGCTGCAGATGCCCCCACAATGGCCAGAATGCCAGGATCACACATTTTGTCGGTGGACAGTACCGTGGCCATGACCTGGGTTTCGTGATTGTAGTCATCTTTGAACAAAGGCCTGATGGGCCGGTCAATCAGCCTGGCCCGCAGTGTTTCATCTTCAGACGGCCGGCCGATCTCCCGCCGGAAATAGTTGCCCGGAATTCGTCCGGCTGCATAAATGCGCTCCTGGTATTCCACGGTAAGGGGCAGAAAACTGATCTCTTCTTTGGGGGTTTTGGATGCCACCGCAGTGACCAGGACAACGGTTTCACCGAGCTGGACCACAACAGCGCCGGAGGCCTGTTTGGCGATTTTGCCGGTACTGATGGAAAATTCTCTTCCACCGATCTGGGCTGTTACAATTTTTTCCATAATTTCTCCTTAGAGTAAAAAGGCGGAGAATCCTTTCAGAATACACAAAATAATAAACCCGCATCTGTATCATCCAACACTAAACTGGATGATACAGATGCGAACTTATTTAAAAGCATTCCCAAGAATCGCCGCCCGGTTGTTTGTAAAAAGCCGGTTTTTGACATAGATACGGTCAAAAACCGGCTGTAATTCATTTTTATCTTCTGAGTCCCAGTCTTTCAATCAAAGACCGGTATCTGTTGATATCTTTTTTCTTGACATAATCCAGAAGGCTTCTGCGCCGGCCCACCAGAATCAGCAGTCCCCTGCGTGAATGGTGGTCTTTTTTGTGAAGCTTCAGGTGTTCTGTCAGGTAGCTGATGCGATGGGTCAAGATAGCCACCTGAACTTCAGGCGAGCCGGTATCTGACTCATGAAGCTTGAATTGTTCGATCATCTCTTCTTTGTTTTCTGCTAATAAAACCACTGTCTCAACTCCTTTGTCTGGAATACATTATACGGCGTTTCATTTGACACGCAGATGCTGCAACAGGCCATCCAATATTCCATTCAGACACCCTGTTTCTTTTTTGCCAAATCACCGTCACAAAAACGAAAAATTAACCACAACTAAATACCAGTTACCCGCTGAAAACGCAACAATAATTATAGTCTGCTCCGTTATTATCTGCCCGTACCACCGCAATTAGCCGGCCGTCCGATCCTGTTATCCGGATGAATCCGTCTGCCGCCACCCTGTCGGTACCGATTCCAATATCCTGGTGCTGCAGTTTACGTCCGTAGCGGATTTTTTCTTCAAGGGCAGTGTCTGCCTGTACCAGGGGCATGAAAGGCAGGCATTCCGCCATGGGAAGGATATGGGTTCTTGCTGTTTGTAAATCACAGGTGTGCAGTGTGTTCAGGTCAACAGCCTGGTCCAGGGTAAACTGGCTGACACCGGTTCTGCACAGACCGGACAAATGGGCGCCGCACCCGAGCAGCCTGCCCATGTCATGGGCCAGGCTCCTGATATAGGTGCCTCCGGAACATTGCACCGCTATTTCAAATTCAGGCAGATCCATGCGCGTCACGCTGATACTGTAGATCTCAATGGTGCGGGGGGGTTTTTTGATCATCTTCCCTTGCCGGGCAAGCTTGTAAAGCGGCTGGCCCTGGTGCTTGAGGGCGGAAAAACTGGGTGCCACCTGCTGCTGCACCCCGGCAAATTCCGCCGTCACCTGTCTGACCTGTTCCGGCTGGATGGATGATACCAGGTCCGGATCTGCCTGGGAAGTGACCCTGCCGGTCTTATCAAGGGTATCGGTTTCAATCCCTAAAGTAACAACAGCCCTGTAGTGTTTTGCACTGCCCAGAAAGAACCGGGATATCCGGGTGGCCCGGCCCAGGGCCACCGGCAGAAGACCTGTGGCAAACGGGTCAAGGGTGCCTGTATGACCGGCTTTTTTCACCTGGAAAATTTTTTTGACCTGGTCCACCACCCGGGCGGATGACACCCCTTCCGGCTTATTGACCAGCAGCATACCATTTGTCATGAAAAAAGTCCTGGGAAAACAGATGTTGGTTGGGATGTTATTCTTCTTCCTGATCCCGTGGCAGATCTTTGACTGCGGATGCAATCAAGGCATCCATCTTAGCGGCTTTATCAAAGGAATCATCATGAAAGAACCGCAGTTCCGGCATGTATTTGAGTCCCAGCTGGGGGGCAATCTGTTTTTTAATAAACCCCCTGGAGTGTTTAAATCCCGCCAGGGTCGCAGCAATTTTATCTGCATCACCGAATACAGTCACATAGACACTGGCCAGCCGCAGATCCGCGGTCATTTTCACCTGGGATATGGTGGCCATTTCAATTCTGGGGTCACTGATTTTCTTGGTCAGCAGCTCGGTTATGGCCTGCTGAATCTTGATACTGATACGTTCAGCTCTGGTATATGGTCTCATTATTTCTCTTGCTGGGGGGCATATTTTCTTTCTTCCACTTCATAGCATTCAATGATATCGCCCGTCTTGATATCATTATATTTTGCCAGGCCGATACCGCACTCATATCCCTGTTCCACTTCTTTGACATCATCTTTGAATCGGCGCAGAGAGGACAGCTGGGTATCACACTTGATCACACCTTCCCTGAGCAGCCGTATCTTCTTGCCCCGGATCACCTTTCCTTCGGTGATGTGGCAGCCTGCTATGGTGCCGATTTTGGGTACCACAAAGGTATCCCTCACCTCGGCACGGCCTATGATAATCTCATGGAAAGTGGATGGCATCATGCCGTCCAGAGCTGCCTTGATATCATTTATGACGTCATAGATGATATCATAAAAGCGCATGTCCACATTTTCATCCTTGGCCATTTTGCGAATCTGGGGTGTGGGTCTGACATTGAATCCGATGATGATGGCATCCGACACATTGGCCAGGGCCACATCTGATTCATTGATGGTCCCGGCACCGGAATGGATAATTTTGATATCCACCTCTTCTTTGGCCAGATCCTTGAGGGAATCATTCAACGCCTCAATGGAGCCGTGGACATCTGCCTTGACAATGAGCTTTAATTCCTTGACCTCTGCTGTTCCCAGGTTTTCAAACATTTTTTCCAGGTTGGCACGGCTCTTTTTGGCCAGTTCCTTGGCCCGCTGCTTCTGCATCCTGTGACCGGCAATCTGCTTGGCATCCTTGTCTGACGTCACGGCAATAAATTCATCCCCGGCATCAGGCACGCCGGTAAGACCCACGATCTCTGCAGGGGTGCTGGGCCCTGCTTCTTCAATGCGGTTGCCAAGGTCGTCTATCATGGCCCGGATACGGCCGGAATGCAGGCCGCAGACAATGGGGTCCCCATCCCGCAGGGTCCCCTGTTTCACCAAGACCGTTGCCACAGCACCACGGCCGGTATCCAGCCGGGATTCCACCACATATCCGCTGGCATTTATATCCGGATTGGCTTTAAGTTCCAGAACCTCCGACTGCAGCAGGACCATTTCCAGCAGATCATCAATGCCTTCACCGGTTTTTGCAGATACCTTGACAAATATCACGTCTCCGCCCCAGTCTTCGGCCAGCAGGTCATGTTCCGCCAGTTCCCGCATGATCCGGTCCGGATCAGCCCCGACCTTATCCATTTTGTTCACAGCCACCACCACCGGTACACCGGCTGCCTTTGAATGGTTGATGGCCTCGATGGTCTGGGGCATGACCCCGTCATCTGCCGCCACCACCAGAATAACGATATCTGTCACCCTGGCACCCCTGGACCGCATGGCAGTAAATGCAGCATGTCCCGGGGTATCCAGAAAGGTAATCCTGCCGCCATTGGGAGTTTCCACATTATAGGCGCCGATGTGCTGGGTAATACCGCCAGCCTCCCCACTGGTTATCTTGGATTTTCTGATAACATCCAGAAGCGAGGTCTTGCCGTGGTCCACATGGCCCATGATGGTGACAACCGGCGGGCTCTTTATCATGCTGCCCTTGTCCAGATTTTCCGTTTCAATCTGCAGCAGGGTGTCTTCCTCAAAACTGGCCTTCTCCACTTCAAAGTCAAATTCTCCTGCCACCAGTGCTGCAGTTTCAAAGTCAATTGTCTGGTTGACTGTCGCCATAACCCCCATGGTCATGAGCTTGGCAATCATCTCATTGGCCTTGATTCCCATACGCTTTGCCAATTCAGCCAGTTCAATGGCCTCATCAATCTTGATCCGCCGTTTGATGGCTTTGGGTGTTGTGATCTGGGTCTTCTGAAATCCCCCCTTTTTGCCCCGGGTATCTTTTTTGCCCCTTTTTTTCTTGCCGCGGCCCCGGTACAACGCCTCTCCTTCAACCACGGATTTTTTCTTGCGTTTTTTGCGTTTGCTGTCAAATGGATCTGCAATTCCTGCATCCTTGCGCCGGTCTTTTTTCCGGGCACCGGTATCCAGATCCCCGGGCATGGGGGGCAGTCCCTGGTCAGGGCCGTCAACTGCAATTTTTGGTCGAACCGGCTGACCCGGTCTTGTGACCTTTTCCAGAGGTGTCTCTTTTTTATCCTCCAGCGGTTTTGTTTTCCTGATATTCTCCAGAACTGCAGGATCTGCTTTTTTGACAATCTTGGCAGGGGTGGTTTTGCGTTTTTTCTTTTTCTTTCTGGCTGCGGCTGTTTCCTCTTCCGTCTCTGCCTGTTCAGATGCCGTTTCCGGTTCCTTTTCAGGCTGGGCATCTGTCACAGATATCTGCTCTTGTTCTTTGGAAGCCGCTTCTTCTGTGGCTTTTTTCCCAATGGTTTCCATATCCGGTTCAGGGGCTGATGTTTTTTCAGAAGCTGGTGTTTTTTCCGGCTTTTGTACTGTGTCTGCTATTTTTTCTGTTTTCGGCTGTTGCGGTTCCGGAGCAGATACCTTTTTTTCAACCGGAGACTCTGGCTGTTCCAATATTGCAGGCTTTATGATTTTGGCAGGCGCAGTTTTCTTCTTTTTGTGGACAGGTGCTTCTTTTCCGGCAGTAGGTGTTTCTTTTTCAGGAGCTGTATCAGCTTTCCGGGCCTGGATTTCCTGGTCTGTCTCCGGCACGGCCTCTGGCATATCCTCCGGTGCCTGTACAGGAGTATCCTGCTCTGCCGCAGTCTCCATTTTCTGATCATCGACCTGCTGTTTTTCAGTCTGCTCTTCTGGTTGACGGACAACCCTTTTTTTACGCCGGCGTATAACAGATGGCTTGACCTTGAGGTCATTTTTCTGTCTTGCCTTGCCGAACAGGTTATTTTTGATTTCCTTGACAGCACTGTCTTCCAAAGAACTCATATGGCTTTTAACGTCAATATCCAGATCCCTGATCTTGTTTAAAAGCGCCCTGTTGGTCATATTCAGATCTTTAGCTAATTCATATACTCTGACTTTCGCCATACCTTGCCCCCAAGTAATCCTCTTTTAATATTCTTTGTTCCAGCCTGCTGCCTGCCTTATGCATAGGACTTATGATGTGGCGTCTTCATCATCCATGACATCTGCATCATCTTGTTCCGGTAACCCGTCACCGCTTTCATGTTTTTCAGCTTCCTGTACAGGCGCTTCCGGCAACACCTCTTCCGGTGCCGCTTCTTCCTGTAATGCCTCTTGAGCTGCCGCCTCATTCCGGGCAAGGGCTTCCTGTTCTGACGCTGCCCCGGATGCTGCCTCTTCCTCCTCTTCCATCAGACGTTGGCCGGCCTGTGCAATGGTACCTTGTGCCGCTTCTTCGGATATTCCCATAACAGATGCCAGTTCCTCTGCAGATGTTTCCGAAATATCAAGCAGCGAGGCATAGCCTGCCTTGAACAGAATTTCCGCCATGGGCAGCCCCACATTATCCAGCCGCATCAGGCTGTCATATCCCTGCTTGACTTCCCGGCTGTAATCTTCTTCTGATGTCACTTCCAGATGCCATCCGGTAATCTCACATGCCAGAGACACATTCTGCCCCCCTTTGCCGATGGCAATGGAAAGGTACTCGTCATTGACAATCACTTCCATGGACTGGTTGTCTTCATCAATGATCACCCGGGATATCTCAGCAGGCGACAGGGCATTACAGACAAACCGCGCCACATCCGGGCTCCACTGCACAATATCAATTTTTTCTCCCCGCAGTTCCTGGACAATGTTCTGCACCCGATTTCCCTTCATACCCACGCAGGCCCCCACCGGGTCCACATCAGAATCGGTTGAGGAAACGGCAATTTTAGCCCGCAGCCCGGGCACCCGGGCAGCCCCCTGCAGGATCACGATCCCTTCTGCCACCTCAGGTACTTCTGTTTTAAACAATTCCATTAAAAACTCAGGATGGGTTCGGGACAAAATGATCTGAGCACCTTTGGATTCTTCCAGCACATCCAGAACATAGGCCCTGATCCGGTCACCCCGCTTGTAATTTTCCTTGGGCATCTGTTCTCTGGGCCGGAGCACGGCTTCTGCCTGCCCCAGATTAACGATAATACTGCCCCGGTCAAAGCGCTGGACAATGCCGTTTATGATTTTGCCTTTTTTATGGATAAAATTTTCATACACAGCATTGCGTTCAGCTTCCCGCATTTTCTGGATAATCACCTGTTTTGCCGACTGGGCGGCAATGCGGCCGAACTCTTCTGTATCAATGCGGATCCCCAGGCTGTCTCCAATTTCACATTCCGGATCATACTCATATCCCTGCTCCAGGGTCAGTTCACTGTCAGGGAACTCCACCTCCGCCACCACCTCTTTAAAATGGAACACTTCAACATCACCGCTCTTGCCGTCATAATGCACTTCAATATCCGCCCGGGGGCCGATTTTTTTTCTGGCTGCAGAAACAATAGCCTCTTTGAGTGTATTTATCAGAATTTCCGAATCAATTCCTTTTTCACGGCTTACCTGGTCTATTACTCTTTTAATATCTGTGATAAACATCTTTACGTGTTCTCCATTTTACTGACCTGCAAGGCTTGCCTTGATGATCTGCAGGTCCGGGATTTCTACCCGTTCTCCATCCACCGCAATCACAACAAAAGCATCATCAATTTGTTCAAGAACGCCGGTAAACTTTTTTTTCCCCTGGATGGGTGCCCTGGTTTCAATTTTAATAGTACTGCCCTTAAACCGGTGAAAATCCTGTTTTTTTTTCAAAGGCCGATGGGGTCCCGGAGATGAAACCTCCAGCCGGTAACTGCCTAAGCCGGGAATATGGATATCCAGCAGATCCCCCAACTGCCGGCTGATATCTGCGCAATCACCCAGTGTGATACCGCCGGGTTTGTCTGCAAAGACCCGGACAATGGTCTCCCGGTTCCAGGCAGTAATTTCCACGTGAACCAGTTCAAAATTTTCCGCCCGGCACAGGGGTTCTGCCACTTGCGCAACCTGATCCGCAAAACCTGTTTTATGCTGTCTTTTGTCCATACCCTCTTTTTTTCAACCAAACACTTGGTGTAAAATACAAAAACGGGCAGACGCCCGTTCCTTGTACAACTCCCAACCCAATCCGCGCTTTGTGCAATCAGCTCAGATGGTATCCATGTCTTTCCCGTAACTGGAACATGTCTGCCGTCCCACATCCACATAAAAAAAGATGGAGCGGGCAACGAGACTCGAACTCGCGACATCAAGCTTGGGAAGCTTGCACTCTACCAGCTGAGTTATACCCGCATCAACAGCACTGTATACCAATACCGGATTCATTTGTCAATACCTCTGATTTTTATTCCGGCAGATCCGCGTTAAAGCTTTCCACCAGGTGGCTGGATATGCCGGCGTGGAGCTTGCGGATATTTTTTTCCGTCAGGGTTTTGGCATCAGACCGGTAAATTATTCTAAAGGACAAAGATTTTTTTTCTTCAGCCAGGGGGCTGCCTTCAAACAGGTCAAACAGGAACACATCCTCCACAAGAGCCTGTTTTTCCGCAATGGCCTTCATTTGTCCCCAAACATCCCCCACCAGAACCTGCCGGTCCACAATCAGGGTAATGTCCTGTGATATGGACGGGAACCTTGGCAGAGGACGGGCATTTATCTTCTCCGGCATCTGGTCCATGAGCGCTTTCATGTCCAGTTCAAACATATAAACAGCCTGTTTCAGTCCGAAATATTTTAACACCGGATCGGCAATCTTTCCCAAAACCCCCAGGGCGGTTTTGTCTTTGCTGACATGGGCGGCATGTCCGGGTACAAAATACGGACAGATATGAGATGCCGCCGGAGTAAATCGGGCATCTGCAATGCCAAGGGCTTCAAGCAGGTCTTCCACCGCCCCTTTCAGATCAAAAAAATCCAGAGACTGTTTTTTGGAATACCATGTCTGGTGGGTCCGGTTGCCGGTGACAAAACCTGCCACCATCTCTTTTTCAACGGGCAAAGTGTCTTTGCCTGTACTGAAAAATATTTTTCCGATTTCAAACAGATGCATGGTGTCTGTCTGCTGGGCAGTATTTCTGCGCATATTATCCAGCAGTCCCGGAAGCAGGGAGGTTCTTAATACCGACATCTGCTCGGACAACGGATTTAAGATTTTTACCACATCCCTGCGGGGATCTGATGCCGTCAAAAGCAAATTGTCGCAGAAATCTGTAGAAACAAAATTGTAATTAACGGCTTCATAAAATGACAGCCCATTGAGAATGCTGCGGATGGCGGAACGGGCTGAAACGACCGGATCCAGAGGACGGCCTTTTGCCGGCACTGCAGGATAGGTGGTCTGGATCCGGTTATATCCCCACAGACGTGCAACCTCTTCCGACAGGTCTTCCGGCCGGGTCACATCCACCCGGAAGGAGGGAACACTGACTGCCATGGGTCCGTCACCGGAAGAATGGACACCAAATTCCACAGATGCCAGTATGCTGCCAATCTCCTCTATTGAAAAATCAGTTCCCAGGCGGACATTCAAAGCCGCAGGGTCCAGGTGAATCCGGACAGGGGCTGCAGGAAGCGGATAGGCATCAATGATATCACCGGCAATGGCGGCATCACAGATATCAGCAATCAGGGTCATTGCCCGCTTCATGGCATAGACAGTCCCTTCAGGGTCAACACCCCGCTCAAACCGGTGGGAAGCATCTGTTGCTATCCCGGTGCGCTTGGCAGTGCGCCTGATGGAAACAGGATTAAAACAGGCACTTTCGATCAACACCCGGGTGGTGGTGTGTGAAATTTCAGAATTTTCACCGCCCATGACCCCGGCCAGGGCAACCGGCCGGCTCCCGTCACAGATCATGAGCATTTCAGGTTCCAGTGTATGCACCTTGCTGTCCAGGGTGGTAAACGCTTGTGTATTTCCTGCTTTCTGCACCACGATCCTGCCCCGGGCCAGGTTGTCATAATCAAATGCATGCAGGGGCTGGCCGGTTTCCATCATCACAAAGTTGGTGACATCCACCACATTGTTAATGGGGGTCAGCCCCACGGATTCCAGCCGTTGCCGCAGCCAGAAAGGCGACGGCCCGATGGTCACATCAAAAAGCAGGCCAGCGGAATACCTGGAACAAAGGTCCGGATCTTTGATCTCCACACGGGCATGGTCATGGATGGATTCAGCGCTGATGCGCTGATCAGGGAAAGTGACATCCGGCTTGGCCACTTTTCCGGCAGGCCTGGTAAAGGCCCCCATCTCCCTGGCGACACCCAAGACACTCAAGCAGTCAGGCCGGTTGGGTGTCAAATCAATTTCAAACACCGTGTCAGCCAGATCCAAAGCCTTTTCCAGCGGCGTACCAGGCACATGATCCCCGGCAATATCCAAAATCCCTGAAGCATCGGTATCCAGGAGCAGTTCGGCAGCCGAACAGAGCATGCCTTCAGAAACCTCTCCCCTTAGTTTGCTTTTTTTGATCTTCAGCTCCCCGGGCAGCACAGCGCCGGGCAAAGCACAGGCTGACAGCATGCCCTGGCGCACATTGGGTGCACCGCAGACAATCTGGACCGGTTCACCTGCACCCGTATCCACAGTGCAGCAGGTCAGTTTATCTGCTTTGGGATGTTTTTTTACATCCAGGACCTGTGCCACCACAACGCCGTTAAGATAGTCATACAGGTTTTCAACGGCATCCACTTCAAGACCTGCCATGGTAAGCTTTGCGGCAATCTCATCCGGTGCAAGGTCCACCGGGATATATTCTTTGATCCAGCTCAGACTGACTTTCATATTAAAACTGCCCTAAAAAACGCATATCATTTTCAAAATATTTTCTGATATCATCAATGCCGTATTTGAGCATGGCCATCCGCTCAATTCCCACACCAAAAGCAAAACCGGTATATCTGGTTGTGTCATATCCCACATTTTCAAACACAGCCGGGTGCACCATGCCGGATCCAAGCACCTCCAGCCATCCGGTTTTTGAACATACCCGGCATCCCTCTCCTCTGCACATCACACACTGAATATCCACCTCAGCGCTGGGCTCTGTGAATGGAAAGTAACTGGGCCTGAAACGCAATGCGGTCTGCTGGTCAAAAAACTGGTGCACAAAGGTGGTCAGAACACCCTTTAGGTCGCCAAAGGAAATGTTCTCATCCACCATTAGGCCTTCTATCTGATGGAACATGGGGGTATGGGTCAAATCGGAATCACAGCGGAACACCTTGCCGGCTGAAATGATCCGAACCGGCGGATCGGTTTTTTCCATGGTCCTGGGCTGGGAAGGAGAGGTATGGGTCCTTAAAACAATATTGTCAGACACATAAAAGGTGTCCTGCATGTCCCTTGCCGGATGGTACTTTGGTATGTTCAATGCTTCAAAATTGTAATAATCGGTTTCCACCTCCGGGCCTTCCACAATGTCAAATCCCAGGCGCATAAAAATGCCGCAAATTTCATCAAGCACCTGGGTGACAGGATGGGCAGACCCATGTCCGCGCCTGCGGCCCGGAAGGGTCACATCAATCCCTGCGGGCTGTTTTGCACTGTCGGCAGCCATGTTGGACCGTGACTGGGCAATGGCTTTTTCCAGCTTTATTTTAAGCAGGTTTGCATTCTTTCCGGCAGCAGGGCGCTGGTCTTCGGGCAGAGATGAGATACTTCGCAAAAAAGCGGTCAGCAGCCCTTTTCTCCCCAGATAACGAATGGACACCACCTCCAGGTCTTCGGAAGTTTTTGCCTGTTGGATTTCCTGCAGGGCCTGATTTTCAATATCATTGATAGGATTTTGCAAAATACCCCCAATGGTGTTGTCTAATTCAACCGGGCAGCTGCCTGGGAGGCCAGCTGTGAAAAACAGTTCGGATCTGAAATGGCAAGATCTGCAAGGACCTTGCGGTCCAGTTCACAACCTGCCAGTTTCAGGCCGTGGATAAATTTGGAATAGCTCAGGTCATTCATTCTGGCACCGGCATTGATTCTGACAACCCACAGCCTTCTGAAATCACGCTTCCGGGCACGTCTGTCCCGGTAGGCATACATCAATGCCTTGTCCACTGAATCAGCAGCAGTCCGGAATAACTTGCTTCTACCGCCACGAAACCCTTTTGCCAGTTTCAGCACTTTGTTTCTGCGCCGTCTTGCCTTGAATCCTCTTTTTACTCTCATGGTGTTAACTCCTTAAAATATTTTCACGCGCCACATTCTGTTTGATGAACAGATGCTGGTTTTGTTTTTCAGCCGTTGGGCAGCATGCGCCTGACCTGTTTCATATCAGATTCTGCAACCATCTGATCCAGACGAAGCGACCGTTTTCTTTTTGTGGTTTTTTTGGTCAAAATGTGGCTGGCATGGGATTTCCTGAATTTGTATTTCCCTGATCCGGTTTTCTTAAACCGTTTTGCAGCGGCTCTGTTTGTTCTGATTTTAGGCATCATACTCTCCTTGGTATTACAAGATTACAAAAAAAAGAGAAGGTGGAATATACCGCAACAGCGGTATACACCACCATAATTTACATTATGAATTCCATCTTGACTGCAGGCGTTGATCAGGAAAACATCTGCTTCATTTGGGCGCAAGCAGCATGGTAATGACCCGTCCTTCAAAACGGGGAAGCTGCTCCACAACGGCAAAATCCGCTGTTAGATCGACCACTTTTTCCAAAACCGCATTGGCCTGTTCCCGGAGCACTACCTCCCGCCCCCGGAACACAAGGGTAATTTTCACCTTGTCATTGTTGCTGATAAATTTTTCAATATGACGGGCTTTGGTTGCCAGATCGTGGTCATCTGTTTTCGGCCTGACTTTTATTTCCTTGATCTGGGTGGTCTTTTGTTTTCTTTTGGCTTCCTGTTTCTTTTTGGTCTGCTCGTATTTGAATTTCCCATGGTCCATTATTTTGCAGACAGGCGGTTTTGCGTCCGGAGACACCTCCACCAAATCCAGATTCTGGTCCCCAGCAATTCTCAATGCCTCCGAAACAGGCATAATCCCTATCTGCTCACCATCAGCGCCGATCACGCGCACCTCACTGGCCCTGATTCCCTTGTTCACATTCGCCTGATCCTGTCTTCCTTGCTTAGATATTTTCACACCTCCTGCTTATGGTAAAATCCACAATAAATTTTCATCAAACAAGCATAACCTTGCTATTATAATAGCTGGGCACCGGAAATGCAAGCTTTATTTGTTTTATCCCGACATCTGGTGCTGTTCTCTGACATAGGCTTCCAGAAAACTGTTTTTCCAATATCTGTTTGCCTCTTTATTAAAAAAATCATAGAAAAGATCAAGGCTTTTCTGGCGGCAGATGCCCCTTATCACCTGCACCCGGCTGTCCCGGTACAAAGGGGGCAAAGATCTCAGGTCACAACAGGTGCCGCCGCCCATGGGATCTTCAAAAGCATACACAATGGTGCCCAGACCTGCAAGAAGAATGGCACCAAAACACATGAGGCAGGGCTCCATGGTACAAAACAGTGTACAGTTCTGCGGCACCACCGCCTGCTGACAGATTTCAAGGTTTCTCAGGGCCCGTATTTCCGCATGGTCCACCTCGCTGACCATTGAACGGTCCGGGGAAGTGCCGAATCTGGCTCCCCGGGCAACCACCTGCCCATCCTGAACGATCACACATCCCACTGGAAATTCCCCCCGGGCAGCAACAGCCGCTGCCTGGTCCAGGGCCAGTCCCATAAATGCTTCATGGTTCATCCAGTTTGCATCCCTTTGCATCTGCATCTTTCTTTGGGTGCCTGTTTGATATTACACCCACTGTCTGGGTTTGCTTGCTTTTTTTGTCGAATACTGTATCTTATAGCATCTTTAATATAACTGCAATCCAGCAAGATACGCATCCTGGATGGATTTATGAAAGCGTTAAAGCAAAAAACCGTGTGCCCTGAAACTGATGTAAGCATCAGGGCTGTCTTTCAGAACCGGGAACGTGCATTTTTATCCCATTACGGCACCCCAAGTCAACAGGCAACCAGAAGACGTCCGGAAAAAACCATCTGCAATATCCGTACCCCATTTCAACTGGACAGGGACCGCATTGTTTACTCCAATTCCTTCCGGCGGCTCAAGTACAAGACCCAAGTGTTTCTCTCTCCTTTGGGAGACCATTACCGGACACGGCTGACACACACCCTTGAAGTATCTGAAATTGCAAGAAATATTGCCCGTGCCATGCGGCTCAATGAAGATCTGGCAGAAGCTGTGGCCCTGGGCCACGACCTGGGGCATACCCCATTTGGACATGCCGGGGAAACAGCGCTGACTGAAGTTCATTCCCGCTATTTCTCCCATTCCTATCAAAGCCTGCGGGTGGTTGACTCCCTGGAAAACAAAGGGGCCGGCCTGAACCTGACCTGGGAGGTGCGGGATGGCATACTCAAACATTCCAAAGGATTTGGCAACATAATTCCATCTGTCCCCGGAGAAACAGCCATCACTGTTGAAGGACGGATTGTCCGGGTGGCAGACATCATGGCCTACCTGAACCACGACCTGGATGATGCCCTCAGGGGAAAGGTCATCACCATGGATGAAGTGCCTGATGTGTGCATCAAAAAACTGGGAAAAACCCATTCCATCCGGGCAAGCACCATGATTGAAAATCTGGTGGCCAACAGCGGCCCTAAAAACGGCAGGTTTGTCCTTGAGATGGGCCAGGACATTTTCGGTGCCATGATTATTTTAAGAAAATTTCTCTATGAAAAAGTATACCGGTCACCAGGTGTGCACAACGAATTTGTCAAGGCCAAAAATATCATTGCAGGATTGTATGGACATTTCACCAGCTACCCGGACCACCTGCAGCAGGAACTGGAAAAAATGGAAATGGCCCCCTGGGATTCAGGCAAAAATGCCATAGAACGTTCCGCATGCGATGTCATTGCCAGCATGACAGACAGGTATGCCCTGGAGATCTATTCCAGGCTCTTTCTCCCCAACCCCCTGGTATGAGAAGATTTTTTCCATGATACCAGGTGATTTTTCCCCCCTTGTTGCTCTTTTCAGTCAAATGGATGCCGCCTATAACCGGATAGCAGCCCAATACGGATTCCAGTGCAATGGGTGCAAAGACAATTGCTGCCGCTCTGTTTTTTTTCACCACACTTTTGTGGAAAAAGCGTTTCTACTGTATGGATTTTCCCAAATGGACCTGAAACGGCAAAAAGAGATGCGGCAAAAGGGAGGTACATATATCAGCCGGACATTTCTTGGCAGCCCGACGCAGACAATACCGGCCCGAAAATCTTTGAAATTGATGTGCCCCCTCAACCAGGATGGCCGCTGCACCCTGTATTTTTTCCGCCCCATGATCTGCCGCCTGCACGGACTGCCCCACCAATTGACACGGCCGGCAGATAAAACTGTTGTCCGGGGGCCTGGCTGTACCGCAGGAAAATTTGATGACAAGCCCTATATCCCCTTTGACCGGACACCTTTTTATGTCCAGATGGCCGGCATTGAACAATCGTTTCGAAAAAAAACTGGCCACACCAGGAAAATCCGGGAAACCATCGCCCACATGCTTTCCGACACATTTGCCGTATACCCTGAATGACGTCCAAAAAAAATGCCTTTGAAATCAAACTTTGTTCAATTTTCCTGATTCAGGTCTTTTGCCGTTTTCCCCTTCTGAATACCACCATGGTGAGATCGTCACTCTGCCCTGCCCCTTGTGAAAATATGTCTACAGCCCGGGCAGTCTGGCGTACAAGGGTATCCGGCGCATCCAGATACCTGCGGACAATGCGTTTGAGGCGGTTGCAACCGAACAGTTCAGATGCAGGATTTCTGGCTTCAATAATGCCATCTGTATAAAGGACCACCCCGTCACCCGGTTGCAGCCCAAAGGTTTCCATTTCCCAGGCAGCATCCGGCAGAATACCCAGGGGCGGGCCTTTTTTTTCGTCCTTCCCCAGCAGCCGAATCCCGGTTTTGGCCATATGCATTGGCATCATATGGCCGGCATTGACCCAAGATATGCCGCCTGTGTCCATTTCCAGGATCACATAGACCAAAGTCACAAACATGCCCTGCTGGGCCCTTTTACACAAAATGGCATTGAGCTCCTTAAAAAGATCAGCCGGATTGTCATGCAGGGCTGCAAAATACTGCAGATCACTGGTGAGTCTTGCCATGAAAAGGGCTGCTGCAATACCCTTGCCTGAAACATCGCCAATGGCCAGTCCTAGACGGTTTTGGGGAAGATTAAAAAAAAGGTAAAAATCGCCTCCCACTTCATGGGCAGGCCGATTCAGAGCGGCAAATGCAAACCCTTCTGCCATGGGCACCTGTGTGGGCAGAAAACTTTCCTGCACCTGCCGGGCCAGCTGCATATCCCGTTCCATGGCACGGATACGAACCCTGTTCAGTTTTTCAAGTTTGATATAAAGCCGGGCCATTTCAATGGCCAAAGCCATCTGGCTGGCTGCTGTCTGGATAATCTCCACAGAGGCATCATCAAAATGCGCAGGTTCAGGGTGCATGAGGGTGATGATTCCGAACAGGGTGTTGTGACGGATAATGGGAACAGCCAGCGCAGATCGGACCGTATAGGGTTCTGACGGTAGAGACAGCCACCTTGAATCTGTCCGGGTATCATGAATCAGTCCCACATTCAGATGAGTTTTGACCCATCCGGCAAGGCCCTGGTCAAGAACAGATCCGATTAACCTGGATTTCATCTCTGTATCCACCTCCCCCCTGGTCAACAGGCTGTCTGTGACCCGCCCCTGGTCATCGAGCAGAAACAGACTGCCCATATCCGTTCCCGACAACTGGGCGGTTACCCCAAGGGCACGCTGCATGGATGTCTTGAGCAGCTCCTGGTCAGGTGCCGATCCAGCCATCTCAATGAGCTGTTCAAACAGCCGACCTTGGGCCCGGCCGGCCCGGTTTTTCATTGTCAGACGATGAACCTTCTGTTTCAAATATTTTATGGATTCCACCACCAAAATTGTATCCTTGCATTCTGGTTGTATGAAACGGATTGCACCACTATCATTTCCAGATCATGCATATCTTAGTGTCCTGCGCCTTGATACCATCATAAAATACCGTCCGGCATGGGCGGCACTTTTTCCCCGGCCAGCACAAACCCGCCGTCCAGACGCAGGACACTGCCGGTCATGTACGGGGCATCCTTGATCATGAACAGACAGGCTTTGACCACATCTGCAATGGTACCGGTACGGCCGGTCAGGGTATGGTCCACAAGTGCCTGTTTTTCAGCAGAAGAAAGGACCTGGTTCCACCCTCTGGTGCCTTGGGCATGGCGGGTTTCAAACACCCCCAGCATCAGCTCGTTGACCCGGACATTGGGAGCGCCCATGCGGGCCCATGTTTCCGTCAGGGTCTGCACCCCTCTGTTGGCGGCTGCATACGCATCATTGAACACCAGTGCGGCCGGACCACTCCGCCCGGTAATGGCGGCCACGGAAGACACATTGATCACCACCGCATCATCAGATGCCTGAAGCAAAGGGAAAACCGCATCAAACACCCAGCGTTTGGCCCTGAGTGTGGTTTCCATTTCCAGGTCCCATTGTTCTTGCACATACCTGCCGTGCACCACAGGCCATCCCCCCCGCTCGATGTTGTTGATCAGAATATCCAGGCGGCCGTAACGGTCCCGGATAAACTGCGCCACCTGTTCCACCTGGTCAATTTGCCTCAGATCTGCTGTAATAATGTGGTGTTCTGCCGCAGCAGCTGAAAAATCAGCCGCCATGCTTTCAAAGGCATCTTCCCAGTCATGGCGGGTCAGTATAAGTCTGGCGCCTTTTTTGGCCAGTGCAATACCGATGCCTTTACCAATACCCTTTACAGCCCCCAGCACCAGGGCGACCCTGTTTTCCAGTTCCATGGAATCAGCCCTCCGGATTTTGTTTTAAGACCATGTCATTTCAATACCAAATATCTGATATTTTACCCACTGGATGCCCAGTTCAAAAAGGGCCTCGTCTCTGTCCCGGATTTTCTCCACTACCAGCCCCGGCAGGACATTGGGTGCGAGCAGGTCCTGTTCAAAAATCTGGGTTTTGAATGTATCCAGATCATACAAAGCCTTATAGAAAAGGTCTGCGTGACCTCCCGCCAGTTTTCCGGGCATCATGCGATTTTTTAGACTGATCAATGCTATGAGTTGGTCATTGTAATGGTTGTGCAGGTCCACAGCCTGACTGTCCAGCCATTGCCGGACAGTCAGGCCCGTGTTTTTGCCAAATCCCATGCAATGTTCCTCTTCTATGAGGGCAAAATATTCCCTGATTTTTCCGCTCTCCCGGGAGCGGGAAATGGCGCGGGCCAAAGGATACATGCGGCAGGAACCAGGGCGGTCATGATACACGGAACAACCAGTTTCGGTGACAAAGGGGCAGGCATGGCCGAAGGCTGGATCTGGTTTGAAAGACACCACAGGCAGGCCGGAATCCGGTCCGAAATGGCGGGAGGTGTACCGGCGCAAAAATGTCCCGGAGTCAATACCCAGGCTGTTTTTCATCCGTAAAATATCATAGGGGGTCAGGGCCTGATTCAGATCCCGGCAGCACGCAGTGAAACATGCATTGGCGGAACCGCAAAAAAACGGCATGGGATCGTTTTCAAAAACCGGTTTCATCTCTTCTGGCATCTGGATTTTTCCTGTAATAAAAGGTGTCAGTTCATCTGTTCATAACGCCTGGTCACGGTATCAGGATTTAAGAAATTTTTCCAGCGCCTTTTTACCTGGATGTTTCACTATATATAGTGTCAAAAGGCGGATAAACTTAATATATATTGTAATGCCGGCCTGAAAGCTAAGCATTTGAAAAATCAGATGAATCTTTTTTTTGAAAAATCTTGACAAAAACCACATGTCAGTGCTATTGCCTTAGCATTTATGTGAAGACTGCGACTGATTGCACCTGCATGCCAGTGCAGACACTGGCCTAAGAAATGACAGACCGGATGGCTGAAGCATGGTCTGAATTTGTTATAAAATATTGTTGCACAACGGTATTGTGCTTTTTTTGATTAACTTAATTTATGGAGGTATTTTAAATGCCGACTTTTGTAATCACAGAAAAATGTGACGGCTGTAAAGGCGGGGATAAAACAGCATGTATGTACATCTGCCCGAATGATCTGATGGTTCTGGATCCCAATGAAATGAAAGCGTATAACCAGGAACCGGATCAGTGCTGGGAATGTTATTCCTGTGTGAAAATCTGTCCGTCCCAGGCCATTGAAGTCAGAGGCTACAATGACTTTGTCCCCATGGGCGCATCTGTCGTTCCCATGCTGGGTACCGAAGATGTCATGTGGACCTGCAAGTTCAGAAATGGTGTTGTTAAACGGTTCAAGTTCCCCATCAGGACTACCCCTGAAGGCGAAGCCAATTCCTATGATGATCTCAAGGGCAAAGATTTGAATTCCGGCCTGCTTTCCACCCAGGAAGCAGACGGGTATGAATTTCCTACACCCCAGGAACTGGCATAATTTTAACCGTTACCAAAACAAAAATTCTGACACTTAATTTTGGAGGTATATAATGGCATTACCGAACAAACCTGTTGGAGAGCTTAAAGCAGTTAGAGACCCAGAGGTTGATAAAAGAGACGTTGATATTCTGATCATCGGCGGCGGTATGGCTGCCTGTGGAACTGCGTTTGAAATCAAAAAATGGGCGGATGAAGGCACCAAGATTCTGCTGTGTGACAAAGCTGCCCTTGAGAGATCAGGTGCTGTTGCCCAGGGTCTGTCCGCCATCAACACCTATGTTGGTGAAAACAAAATCGAAGACTATGTCCGCATGGTCAGAAACGACCTGATGGGTATTGTCCGCGAAGACCTGATCTATGATCTGGGCCGTCACGTGGATGACTCGGTTCACCTGTTCGAAGAATGGGGTCTGCCTGTCTGGAAGAAAACTGATGACGGCAAGAACATGGACGGTAAGAAAGGGTTGAAACTCGGAACCCTTAAAGCCGGTGCCACCCCGGTTCGTACCGGTAAATGGCAGATCATGATCAATGGTGAATCCTACAAGAGAATTGTTGCTGAAGCCGGCAAAAAAGCCCTTGGCGAAGACAACATCATTGAAAGATGCTTTATTGTTGAACTGCTCAATGACAAGGAAGATCCCAACCGCGTTGCCGGTGCTGTGGGTTTTTCTGTGCGGGAAAACAAAGTCTACATCATTAATGCAAAAACCATTATGGTTGCCTGTGGCGGCGCGGTGAACGTTTACCAGCCCCGCTCTGTTGGAGAGGGAAAAGGCCGTGCATGGTACCCTGTATGGAATGCCGGCTCTACCTATACAATGGCCCTGCGGGCTGGTGCTGAGCTGTCCATGATGGAAAACCGTTTCACCCCGGCCCGTTTTAAAGATGGTTACGGCCCTGTTGGTGCCTGGTTCCTGCTGTTCAAGGCCCAGACCGTGAACGGACTTGGTGAAAACTATGCTGCCTCTGATGAGGCCAAGGCTGAGCTGGAAAAATATGCGCCTTACGGCACAGCAGCTGTAACCCCCACCTGTCTGAGAAACCATCTCATGATGAAAGAATACAAAGAAGGCCGCGGGCCCATCATCATGAAAACATCTGATGCCCTGGCAAAACTGGGTGAGACCATGAGCAAAAAAGAGCTCAAGCACCTGGAATCAGAAGCATGGGAAGATTTCCTTGACATGTCTGTTGGTCAGGCTGGTCTGTGGTGTGCAACCAACACCGAACCTGAGAAAAAAGACTCAGAAGTCATGCCCACCGAACCGTACCTGCTGGGATCCCATTCCGGCTGCTGCGGCATCTGGTGCTCCGGTCCGGATGAAGACTGGGTCCCGGCTGACTACAAATGGGGCTACAACAGAATGACCACTGTTCGCGGTCTGTTCACTGCCGGCGACGGTGTCGGCTGTTCCGGACACAAGTTCTCTTCCGGTTCCCATGCTGAAGGCCGTATTGTTGCCAAATCCATGGTGCAGTACCTGAAAGCCGAAGGCGACAAGGTCACCGGTTTCAAAGAAACCGATCAGGAACTGGTTGACTATGTTTACAAACCGGTGAGAAACTACCTTGACCATTGTGAATTCACAACTGCCCAGGATATCAACCCCAACTACTGCAAACCTGCCGGCATGGCACTGCGCCTCATGAAAATGACAAATGAGTACGGCGGTGGTACCGGTACCTACTACATGACCTCAGGCAAGAATCTTGAAGTACTCATGGACCTGTTTGAAATGTTCCGTGAAGACCTTGAGAAAATTGCCGCAGGCGACCTGCATGAACTGATGAGAGCATGGGAGATCAACCACCGTCTCTACACGGTTCAGGCCCATACACGTCATATCCAGTTCCGTGAAGAATCCCGGTATCCTGGTTTCTACTACAGAGGTGACTTCATGGGCCAGAATGATGATGAATGGTTCTGCTTTACAAATTCATCATACAACAAAGAAACCAATGAGTGGACCCTCAAGAAAGTTCCCTACGTTAAGATTATTGCAGACTAGTGTACATATGATCTGACACGTACGTGACTTTGAACATTAACCTCCAGGTGCCGGCAGTTCGGTGCCTGGGGGTTTTTTCAAATTCCAGGTCCTGTTTTTTTACAAAAACTGTTCCTGTCTCCTTTTTTGACCGCCTGCAAAACGAAAAAACAGCCCAGCCGCTTTGCCGGTGGTCAAAACAGGAGAGAGGATGACAAATTCCGAATCCTGACGGGATGTTACAACCTGGTATTAACCAAATAAAAACAATTGAATACAACTCAAATGCACGGAGGGACAGCATGACAACAGATAATTCAGCCCCGGTCAGTGGAAGCATTATGGTGGTTGGTGGGGGAATCAGCGGCCTGACAACCGCCCTGGAAGCTGCCGAAGTGGGGTATGAGGTCTTCCTGATTGAAAAGGAAGCATCCCTTGGTGGAAGAGTGTCCCAGCTGAAACACTACTTCCCTAAACTCTGCCCGCCCACATGCGGACTTGAAATCAACTACAGGCGCATAAAAGACAATAAAAATATCAAGGTGCTCACCATGTCAGAAGTCCAGAGCGTGGCAGGCACCCCCGGAGACTATACTGTCACCGTAAAAACAGCTCCCAGGTATGTCAATGAAAACTGCACTGCCTGCGGCGAATGTGCCAAGGTATGTGAAACAGAAATCTCCAATGAATTCAACTTTGGCATGGACCGGAGAAAAGCCGCCTACCTGCCCCACAACATGGCCTTCCCCATGCGGTATATCATGGATCCGTCCATGGGTACCGATGACAGAGACAAGGTGAAAGAAGCCTGTAAGTATGACGCCATTGACTTTGACATGGAAGAAAAAACCATTGATCTCAAAGTGGGCGCTGTTGTATGGAATACCGGCTGGCAGCCCTATGACGCTACCCGGATAGACAACCTGGGATTCGGCCGGTACCAGAACATCATCACCAACATGATGCTCGAAAGAATGGCCTCCCTGAACGGCCCGACCCAGGGAAAGATTGTAAGACCTTCTGACGACAAGGCCCCTGCGACCATAGCATTTGCCCAGTGTGCCGGCTCCAGGGACGAAAACCATCTCCCCTACTGCTCTTACATCTGCTGCATGGCATCTTTGAAACATGCCACTTACCTGCGGGAACAATACCCGGATGCAAAAATTTACATCTATTATATTGACCTGAGAACTCCGGGGCTGAAATATGAAAAATTCTATGCAAAGCTCAAGGAAGATGAAAATATCTTTTTCATTAAAGGGAAAGTGGCTGAGGTCAGTGAAGAGGACAGCACCGGCAATATCAAACTGGTGGCGGAAGATACCATCACCGGTGATAAAATCAGACAGACTGTGGACCTGCTGGTACTGGCTACCGGCATGCAGCCCACTGCGGCCATTGACAAACCAGCCGCAGACCTGAACTTTGATACGGATGGGTTTATTATCAATGACTTTTCAAAAGGCGGTATGTTTGCGGCAGGATGCGCCAACAAGCCGGCCGATGTTGTCACTTCTAACCAGAATGCCACCGGCATGGCACTCAAAGCCATTCAGACCCTTGTAAGGAGGTAATATAAACCATGGATAAGAAATACGGCGTATATATCTGCACAGGCTGCGGAATCGGAGATACCCTTGACATGGAAGATCTGGTGGATATTCCTGAAGAAGAGGGCGTAAACTGTACCACCCATCCTTTCCTGTGCTCCAAAGAAGGGGTGGCTCTCATCCAGAAGGATGTGGACGAGGACAAGGTCAATGCCATGGTGATCGGCGCATGTTCCCGCCGGGTCAACTTTGATGTTTTCCGTTTTGACAACTGCCTTGTTGAACGGGTGAATCTACGGGAAGGCGTGGTATGGCCGCATTCCCGGGAGACCTATCCCGCTTTAACCCAGGAAGAAAAAGATGATGAGGAACATTTTGACCGGATCCAGATGAAAGCGGAAGACTATATCAAAATGGGCATGATCCGCCTGGAAAAAGTCAAGCTGCCCGCACCCTATAAACCGGAATCATTTTCCAAAAAAATTTTGGTGCTGGGTGGTGGTGTTACCGGCATGGCAGCGGCTTTGGATGCTGCCAAGACAGGTTATGATGTAACCATTGTCGAAAAAACCGATGCCCTGGGCGGATATGCAGCAAAACTGCGCAGCCAGATGCCGGTATCTGCACCCTTTGAAACCCTGCAGTCTCCGGTGGTGGATAAAATGATCCAGGAAATTGAAGGATATCCCAGTATTGATGTTAGAACCGGTTGTGAGGTGGCACGGATTGCTGGTCAACCCGGCGAGTTCACCGTAACATTTAAAAAACCCGGAGAAAGAATCCCCTTTGATGTACCATTTCCCCTGCCCGAAGAGATGATGGTGGATGAAAACGGCAAAGAGCTGGACCCGGAAGCGGCCCATGCCAAGTTTCTGGAATACAATGAGGGCCGGCTGGATATCCTCAAGCTGGATCCGGACGGAGAACTTTACGGTGCTGTTATCCTGGCGGCTGGATGGCGGCCGGCAGACCTGTCAAAACTGGGGATTGACCACTTGGGACTTGACCTGCCAGACGTGGTGAGCAACCATGAGTTTGAACAGATTGCCGCCAATGGAAAAATTGTGCGCCCCTCTGATGGAAAGCCTGCCAAAAACGTGGTTTTTATCCAGTCCCCGGGCAAAGATGGTGATGATGCCGACTTTGACTACTGCGGTTCCGTCACCTCCCAGGTGGCGTTGAAACAGGCCCGGTATGTCACTGAAGACTATGATGACGGAAAAGCCTATGTGATTTACCAGCACATGAGAACCCCCGGGCTGCAGGAATATTTTTACAAGAGCATGCAGCAGGAAGACGGGGTGTTTATGACAAAAGGCGCTGTCACCAGCGTGGAAACCCAGGGAGAGGGCCTGGCGGTGACTGCCGTCAATACCCTCTTGGGAGAAAATCTGGCTCTCAAGGCGGATATGGTGGTGGTAGCCGGCGGCATGGTGCCTGTCACCAAAGATGACCCGGTGGTCAATCTGGCCTATCGCCAGGGTCCGGGATTCCGTGATAATGATATTTTCGGCCAGTATGCCGACTCCAACTACATCTGTTTTCCCTATGAAACCCAGAGAACTGGAATCTACGCTGCGGGTGCCATCCGGCGGGCCATGACCATTGAAGAATCCATTGAAGATGCGGCAGGAGCGGCCCTCAAAGCCATCCAGTGTGTTGAAAGTGCCAACCGGGGCATGTCAGTCCATCCCAGATCCGGAGACATGACCTTTCCGGAATTTTTCTTCCAAAGATGTACCCAGTGTAAACGGTGCACCGTTGAATGCCCGTTTGGCGCCCTGGATGATGATGCAAAGGGCACCCCAAAGGCGAATCCCACCCGCTGCAGACGGTGCGGTACCTGTATGGGGGCTTGCCCGGAACGTATCATCTCATTTGCCGACTATACCATCGACTCCATCGGTTCCCAGGTAAAGGCGGTTGGTGTACCATCGGAAGACGATTTTGATGAGCCGCCCCTGCGGTTTCTGGCGCTGATCTGTGAAAACGATGCATTCCCGGCCCTGGACATGGTAGGGCTGAACCGCATCGACTATTCTCCTGACGTACGGTTTATACCGGTGCGGTGCCTGGGTTCGGTAAACACCATCTGGATCAAGGATGCTCTGGCCCAGGGTATGGACGGTGTTATCCTCATCGGCTGCAAACATGGAGATGACTACCAGTGCCATTTTGTCAAAGGATCTGAACTGGCTGAGATCCGGGTGAAAAAAATCGGGGATGCCTTGGCCAGCCTGGCTTTGGAAGAAGAGCGCGTCGCCTTTGTGGAAGTGGCCATTGATGAATATGACAAACTGCCCAAAATCATCAATGATTTTGTTGAAGAGGTTGATGCGCTGGGTCCCAACCCGTTCAAGGGATTCTAATGTCAGCATACAAAATTTATACGGAGGTATCATAATATGACTGAAACATATCTTGCCCAACCAGACCTGGGTTTCATAGCCCAGATGCGCGGTCTTGGCGGAGACACCCTGAAAAAATGTTACCAGTGCGCCACCTGTTCCGTGGCCTGCCCCATTGCACCGGAAAACAGCCCTTTTCCCAGAAAGGAGATGATTGCCGCTTCCTGGGGGCTGAAAGACCGGCTTCTTGGCAGCGCTGACATCTGGCTGTGCCACAACTGCGGAGACTGCACCGATATGTGTCCCAGGGGCGCTGCTCCCGGAGATGTCATGGCAGCTGTCCGGGCCGCAGCCATCACGGAATATGCCCAGCCCAAGGCCCTTGCCAAAGCTGTGAATGACCCCAAAAAACTGCCCTGGCTGCTGGGAATTCCAGCCATCTGGTTTGCCATTTTCGCCTACATCACCATGGCCCATGAAGATGTGATGACCAAACTGTTCAATGTGTTCGGCATTGCCTGGTCCCATGCCCATGAAGGGGCGGAACATGTCATTGCCCAAGCGGATTTCTTTTCCACCTGGTTTGTGGATCTGACCTTTGTGCCCCTGGCCGGGGCTGTGGTCGTGATCTTTTTTCTCAGCCTGAGTCGGTTTGTGGGTGACATTCATGAAAATGCGGTGAAAGAAGGAAAAACCGACAAGAAAAGCATTGACGTAAAGGCCTTTCTCCAGGCCCTGGGCCGGGTGATCCCCCTGATTCTCAAACACAATAAATTCAATGAATGCGGAACAAATCAGGAGCGGGCCACCCCACATATGATGGTGTTGTTTTCATTTATCGGCCTGGCCATCGTCACCGGTATTTTCTTTATCGTACTCTATGTATTTCAGACACCAGGCCCCTATTCCCAGCTCAACCCGGTCAAATGGCTTGCCAATATTGCCGGGGTGGCCCTTGTTATCGGCTCCGGGATCATGATCAAAAGCCGTCTGGATAACAAAGACCAGGTTACCACCTACAAAGACTGGTATAT
>JAABSB010000169.1 GCA_011390615.1 Desulfotignum sp.
AGCGACACCCATTCAAGTTGAACCTTTAACCTCAACGCCAGTAATTGAAATCAGGTTAAAAAAGGGAGGTGCAATTGAAGGGTATGTGTCTGAAGGCGGCATGCCGATTGCCGGCACAAGCTTGTATGCCTTCCCTGTAGCTCCGGATATGCCGGGTTCTGACAGCATCTCTGGAGGTGACGGTTATTACAGAATTGAAGGTCTGCCATCCGGCAAATATGTGGTAAAAGCTGTTACCACTGGATATGCCTTGCAGAGCAAAGAGGTGGATGTAAACATGCCTGAAACCACTTTTGGAGCAGATATTGACCTGGTGCCTTATCCGTATGAAACCACTACCATAGCCGAGCATATCGTAGGTCCAGCAGGTGGTGTGATTTCTGCCGGTGGGGAAGGATCAGGTTTTACGGAAATTGTTCTTGATATGCCAAATGGTTCACTGCCGGAATTTTCATTGATTACCATAAGTGAACTGGAATCTGAAATCGTTCCTATGCCTCCAGGGCTCACTGGGATTAATATCCCTGTTCACCTTGGACCTGAAGGCACCGTATTTAATCAGCCTGTTAAACTGCTTGTTACTTACACAGAACAGGATCTTCTTGATGCCGGTGTAATTGATGCGGCTCAGTTGGATGTGTTTACCCTGAATACGGACACGTTTAAGTGGGAAAAAGTAGAAGGTGTAAAATCAATAGACTATATGAATAAAAGGATTGAGATCGAATTGAATCACTTTTCGATATATCAGCTCGGTTTTTCAACAGCTTCTGCTGGGGATTTTGACTTTGATGGCGATGTTGATGGGGAGGATGTGGTAGAGTATATTCGCTTAGTAAATAGTTCAGGAACCAATACCAATTTGGCTGAATTGGCTGAAAATTTTGGACGATAAAGATATATGCAGTGATGAGCCCATTATTACGCGAAATTGTGTTATAATGGGCTCAAAATTTTTTTTCAAGTCGTAAATACAATATTCGGTTTTGCATTCTTTATAGCAAGTTCGAGACAATTCAAAAAATCTATTTGAGTTAAGATTTTCATGACCATTATTTGACCGGTGTATCGGGTCTTATCGCTGATTCGTTTTCATGGCTTTACCTGGTGAAAAAATCATGCTACAGTTTTTTTAAAAAATGCAGGAGCAAACAAATAATGAAATTACAGAAAAATGACGGTTTTATGAACCGGTCCAGTGGCTGGTTGGCCAATGAAAAGGGATTTTCCTTTCTGGAGCTCATGGTGGTGGTGGTGATCCTGGGTATTCTGGCCACCTATGTTGCCCCGCGGTTCATGGGAAGGGCTGATGATGCCAAGGCGGTCAAGGCAAAGGTGGATATTGTTTCCATTGAGACCGCCCTTAAACTGTACAAACTTGACAACGGGGTGTATCCCACGACCGACCAGGGCATTGCCGCACTGGTGGAAGAACCGAACACCGAGCCTGTTCCCATGAACTGGAAAGAAAAAGGGTATCTTGAAAAAGCAAGGGTTCCCAAAGACCCGTGGGGCAGGGAATATCTGTATCTGTCCCCGGGGATTCATGATGACTATGATATTATCTCCTATGGGGCGGACGGGGTTCCCGGGGGAGAGGGGAAAGACAAAGACATAAACAGCTGGGAACTTGAGTAAATATCAGGACATATCCGGTTTCACCCTGATAGAACTGATTGTTGTCATGGCTGTTATCAGCAGTCTGTTGTTTTTTTCGCTTCCTGTGTTCAGGGATGTGGCCCTGTTTTCCAGCGGCACAAACCAGGCTGGTGATATGGTCCGGTTGATAAATGACCTGAAAAAAAGAGCGGTTGAACAGAATGCAGATCTGGTGATGCACATGGACACCCTGTCCAACAAGGTGTGGGTTACCAGTGACCATATGGATGCTGCACAAAAAGAGGAAGCAAAGGAAAACAGTGCACAGCTTTCCACAGACATTGTTGTTTCAGGCGTTGCATACCCGGATATGCCCCTCACCGATTTTCTGGAATTGAAAATCCGTTTCAGCAGGCACGGGTATTCAGACGCCGTCCATATCCATATAATTGAAGACCAGAAATATGTAACCCTGAAAATCGCACCCTTTCTTCCCCGGGTGCAGATCAAAGAAGGCCATGTGGATTTTGAAGACTGTTTATAGAAAAGAAGGCTTTACCCTGCTGGAGGTCATGATCAGTGTGTCGATCATTGCCCTTGTATTTGTATCACTTTTCAGGATGCAGTCCGGGACCATTTCCCTTGCCCAGACCGGTCAGTTTAATACAATCGCCCCCATACTGGCAGCACAGCTGATCGCCCGGATAGAACAGGATGTCAAAAACTGGTCACAGTCTGACGGGGATTTTGGAGAAAGCCATCCCGGCATCACCTGGGCCTGTGAAATTTTTGACATATCCCTTGATGCACTGGATTTTATCAGGGAGGAAAGCGCGGACAGCCTCAAAAAAATTCATATAAAGATAACCGGACCGGGTGAACAGACACCCTATGAAGTGACAACCTGGAGAATTGCCGTTGAATAAGGTGGCTACAGAAGGGGACGCAGGATTTACCTTTATTGAGGTGATGATTGCGATACTGATATTTTCTGTGGTCATCACAACTTTGTTTTCATCTTTTCAGGCATTTATCCATGCAGGTGCTGCTGTCAAGGAGAGCATTGCCGACACAGAGAAAATCAGTGCTGTTTTCAAGAGGATGCACAGGGATATGGAAGGGGTCTATGGGGTGCAGCTGCCCCGGTATAAAAAACCGGCATTCAATTCAGAGCCTGACCCGTTTCGGCTGACAGGCAGTGAAGAGATTGTGGGGGGACAGACGGTGTCTTATCTGGTATTTTCATCTTCTGCCCATGCAAAAACCGGCATGGACCCGAGAAACGGGATTGCACAGATCTTTTATTATACAAAAGAAAATGATAACAATACCCTTGATCTTTTCCGGGGGGATGTACTGCCGCCGTATCCTGAGGAACCCGCTGGGTGTAATGATCCGGTGCTGTGTACCGGCATATCAGGGTTTGAACTGCTGTTTACGGACAAAGATGGCGAACAATACCGGAACTGGGATTCTGATTCTGAAGAATTTGCATATGCCTTCCCGGTACGTATTGATATCAAAATTGTATTTGGCCCCAGAGAGCAGGAAACGGTGTTTGAAACAGCTGTGGGTTTGATGTCCCAGAGGGGGGTCGTTGAGTAGGGTTTTTTGCAATGAACGCGGGATGGCCCTTGTGGTGACCATCGCAGTTGTGGGGATTCTGGTGGCTGCCGGCTTGCAGCTGGGAAAGGTTACCGGCGACGCGGTGCTGATGACCATGGTTGAAAAAGACCAGTTCCAGGCCCGGCAGCTGGCGATTTCAGGCATTGAACTTGCAAGGGTTATTCTGGCGGAGGATGCGGCCATGAACGCAATAGATTCGGTGCAGGAAGCATGGGCTGATCCGGATAAGCTGGCCCTGGCACTCAATGCCCTGGGACAGGAGACGGAAAACATGTCTGTAAAGATCACAGATGAGTTGTCCAAAATTCAGGTGAATGCCCTGATCCGGCAGTTTCCCGGCAACCAGGTAAATCCGGACCAGGCAGGGGTGTGGGAAAATTTTTTCAGGCCGTTTTTTTCAAGCGACAAAGCCCTGGATGACAGAGATCCTGCCATGATAATCAACTCTGTGAAAGACTGGCTCGATGCTGAAGATGATGATGCCATCAGCGGTCTTTCCGGTGCGGAATCAGACTATTACCAGGGATTGGAACCGCCTTACGCATGCGCCAACGGCCCGTTTAACCATGTTGATGAGCTGTTTTCCGTGCAGGGGATCTCAAAAGACATTCTGGAGAAAGACCAGACAGACATGGGCGTGCCGGCGTTGGACCAGGCATTTGAAAATATAAATGCTGCGCCGGAATCCATCACCTTAAGTGATGTGTTCACCGTGTATGGACTGGACCACAGATCCTTACAAGACAGCGGCTTCCGGTATTCAGGGCAGATAAATATCAATACAGCTGATATGGCGGTGCTGTCAGCGATTCTTCCCGAAGGAATGGAAGGCCTGGCCCGGGAACTTATTGATTTCAGAGAACAGAAATCAGATGACGAAGAAACCTTTGTGAACCAGCTGGGCAAAGGATGGTATAAAAAAATCATCGGCCTGCCTCCTAAAGAACAGCAGCGCATGGACCGCCTTGTCAGGTATACAAGCGATACCTTTAAGATTGAGTCCACCGGCTTG
>JAABSB010000170.1 GCA_011390615.1 Desulfotignum sp.
ATCTGTTTTTCAGGGGGGAAAGATTTTATCAACTATATAAAAACAGCCGGACACCTGCCGCTGCCGCCCTATATCAAACGCAGCCAGGACACACTGGATCTGTCTGCCATGGACAAGGAAAGCTACCAGACCGTGTATGCCCGAACTGACGGGGCTGTGGCAGCGCCCACTGCAGGGCTGCACTTTACCCGGCCCCTGATGGCGCAGCTGGCAAAAAAAGGCATTGATACGGCCCATATCACCCTGCATGTGGGATATGGCACCTTTGTGCCGGTGCGGGTGGAAGATATCCGGGAACACCAGATCCATTCCGAGTATTTTTGTGTGTCACCGGCAGCGGCACAAAAAATTAATGCAGCCAAAGATCAGAAAAGACGGGTGGTGGCAGTGGGCACCACCTCGGTGCGGACCCTGGAATTTCTGTCAGATGACAAAGGCCGGGTAACCCCTGGTACCGGCATGTGCGATCTGTACATCTATCCGGGATACCAGTATAAGTGCGTGGATGCCATGATCACCAATTTTCATCTGCCCAAATCCACCCTGCTCATGCTGGTGGCAGCGTTTTATGACAGAAAAAAGATGCTGTGTGCCTATGAAACAGCTGTGGCCCATGGATACCGGTTTTTCAGCTATGGCGATGCCATGCTCATCGAATAAACAACAAAAGAGGTATGTTTGAAATTTACACTGATAAAAGAATCAACAGAAAACCGGGCCAGGCTGGGAACCATTGACACCCCCAGAGGCCGTATCCAGACCCCGATTTTCATGCCCGTGGGCACGGTGGGATCGGTGAAGGCCCTTACCGCAGATGACCTGGACCACTGCAGAGCACAGATTATCCTGGGCAACACCTATCATCTGTATCTGCGGCCCGGGTGTGAGGTGATCTCCCATATGGGGGGACTGCATGCATTTATCCGATGGGATCGGCCCATGCTGACGGACTCCGGCGGATTTCAGTTTTTTTCCCTGGCAAAACTGGCAAAATTCAACGAAGACGGGGTGGCGTTTCAGTCCCATATTGATGGATCCAGCCATTTTTTCTCCCCGGAAAAAGCCGTGGAGATCCAGACCATCCTGGGATCGGACATCATGATGTCTTTGGACTGGTGCATGGGATTTCCGGCCACACAGGCCCGGGCTGAAGCAGCCCTGGAAAAAACCACGGCCTGGGCCCAAAGAGGCTATGCTTTCTGGCAGAAACAGGGGGCGCAAAACAACCTGTTCGGCATTGTCCAGGGAGGCATGTTCAAAGAGCTGCGCAGCCGTTCCGCAGAACAGCTGACACAGATCGATTTTTCAGGATTTGCCATCGGCGGTCTGTCTGTGGGCGAACCCACGGATATGATGTATGAGATGGCGGATCACACCCTGCCGCAGCTGCCCGCAGACAAACCCCGGTACATCATGGGGGTGGGCACCCCGGAGAACCTGGTGGAGCTGACGCAGATGGGGTGTGACATGTTCGACTGCGTCATGCCCTCGCGCAATGCCAGAAACGGCAAACTGTTCACCGCCAGAGGAGATCTCAACATCCCCAATGCCAGATTTAAATTTGACAAAAACCCGGTGGATGAGACCTGCGGGTGCTATACCTGCCAGAACTATTCCCGGGCCTATCTGCGCCATCTGTACAAATCTAAAGAATTGCTGGCCTACCGGCTCAACACCATCCATAACCTGTATTATTACCTTGACCTGATGGCAAAAATGCGCCATGCAATAAGAGATGACCAGTTTGATGCATTTCAGCGGCAGTTTCATGCAAACCGGTCACAGGGGGTCTGACCCCCGAAGGAGTTGAATGTTATGCACGAAATGGGAATTGCCCAGGAGCTGGTGAAAATTGCACTGGATGCGCTGCCCAAAGATCTGGAAAACCCGCAGGTGGCGTCTTTGTCCCTGAAAATCGGAAAACTGTCTTCAGTGGTGCCCCACAGCCTGACTTTCTGTTTTGAGATCATCACCAAAGACACCCCGCTGGAAAATGCCCGCCTGGAGATTGAAACCATACCGGTGCGCATCCGCTGTACCGGCTGCGGTAAAGAGTGGGAAGCGGACACCCCGGTGTTTCAGTGCCCGGATTGTGAACAAGGAAAGATTGAAATGCTTTCCGGCCGGGAAATCGAGATTGTCTCCCTGGAGCTTCAAGAATGATGGACACCTCTAGGGGCGGTTATTGGGAAAGCGTGCTGCTCAGAGCGATCGAAAATCTGGGAAGCTTATGGCAAATATCCAGGTGTCTTAATGCACATTGACGGATGTGTAAAAACACATTAATTTATTATAAGGCAGTTTTTTTTGAATTGATCTGTTAAAATGACAAAAGCTGAGTAAAAAATCAGAAGATCAGGCAAAATCAAAAAAATATCAAATCTAAAGATATGGAATATACAGTGAAAATATTTCCTGATCCAGGGGGAGACGGGGATTTTATGGTTGAAATAGAAGAACTTAAAGGATGTTCTGCATTTGGTGAAATACCAGAGGAAGCGTTGTGGGAATTAGAAACAGCCATGCAATTGTGGCTTGAAGCTGCAAAAAAATATGGCAAACCGATCCCTGGCCGAAAAATAAAAAAACAGTGAACCCAAAAAACGGTTTAATATGATATATGGAAATTAAAATTCGAAAACAGGTGCTGGAAAAAAACCTTACTGAGGCGGATAAAAACCGCAGCTACTTCAAAAAAAACAATCTGTTTGTCCTGAACATGATGTCCTCTCCTGGCTCCGGCAAGACAGAGACCCTGTGCAGAACCCTGAAAAGCCTGATGCCCGATATCCGGGTGGGGGTGATTGTGGGCGATATCTGCACCACCAATGATGCAGACCGCCTGGCTGTCACCGGGGCCAAAGTGACCCAGATCAATACCGATCAGTTCGGTGGGGACTGCCACCTGGCTGCCCCGCTGATTGACACCGCTGCCCAAAAACTGGGATGTGAAGATCTGGATCTGCTGATTGTGGAGAACATCGGCAACCTGGTGTGTCCTGCGGAATTTGACATCGGTGAAGATGCCAGGGTCGTGGTGTTGAGTGTTACAGAGGGAGAAGACAAACCCCTGAAATACCCCCTCATGTTCCAGGTGTCGGATGCCGCCATCTTGAACAAGGTGGATCTTTTGCCCTATCTGGATTTTGATGCCGCCCTGGCTGTGGATAACATGAAAAAAGTGCATCCCGGCATGCCGGTGTTTGCACTGTCCGCCAAAACCGGGGAAGGACTTGAACCCTGGCTGGACTGGCTCCGGCAGAAGGTAAAGGAAAAACAGGGTAATCAGGGTGGGGTCATAAAGAGCGAAAATCCCAGTTGACACCCTTTAAAAGGAGGTGCCATGGAAAAAAAACGCACCGCATTTGCCGGCACCTGGTATCCGGCCTCGGCAGAAGCGTGTAAAGAAGCGATTCAGAAATTTTTGACGGAAAAATCAGGTCCGGCCACAGGTGATTTTGCCGCCGGTATTGTTCCCCATGCCGGGTGGGTCTATTCCGGCTCCATTGCCTGCCGGACCATTGCCAGCCTTGTGCCCTCAGGGGAAGCTTCCGGGGATACCCCCGTGGATACCATTGTGCTATTCGGTGCCCACATGCACAAACAGTCAGAGCCCTTTGTCATGACACAAGGGGCCATTGAAACCCCGTTTGGGGATATTGCGGTGGACGCTGATATGGTGGAAGCTCTGGCGGACAATATCAGCATCCGCAGGCGGTCGCCGCTAAAATTTGTGGATGAAAACACCCTGGAACTGCAATATCCGTTCATCAAATATTTTTTCCCGGATGCAAAAATTGTGGTCTGCGGGGTGGCCCCCTCTTTTTTTGCCCCCATTATCGGCACCATGGCTGTTGACACCGCCAATGCCCTGCAGCGAAGAATCCGGGTGATCGGCTCCACAGACATGACCCATTACGGGGCGGATTTCGGGTTTACACCGGCCGGCACCGGAAAAAATGCCGTGGAATGGGTGAAAACAAAAAATGATGCCGATGCCATAGAGGCCATGAAATCGATGGATGACAAAGCCATCGTTGCGCAGGGGCTGACCCATCACAACATGTGCTGCCCAGGGGCTGCGGCTGCCACGGCTGCGGCAGCAAAAAAAATGGGCGCAACCAGGGCACATCTTCTTGATTACGCCACCAGTTTCGACAAAACCCGGGCTGATTCGTTTGTGGGGTATACCGGCCTGCTGTATGGG
>JAABSB010000171.1 GCA_011390615.1 Desulfotignum sp.
TGGCGGCAATGGCTGCTCCGGACAACTGGGATGTAAAGGTGTTCAGATCAAGGTTGAACCGGTCCATGAGCAGCTGGACAGCTGGAAATGCCTGGCGGACCTGCTCGATGCGCTGTTCTAAATTGATTTCACCGCTCTGCAGGCGCTGGTACAGGGCAGCGCCTTCCTGGAAAAAGGAAGCAAGCACAAAAAGGGTGGGGATGACACCGATGGTGATGACCACCACCAGGGTGGACAATGCCGCCAGGGTGGACCGGTTTTTCCACAATTTCAAAAACCGCTGCTGCAAAGGATAAAACAGCAGGCCGATGACACAGGCCCAGAAAACTGCAGCATAAAAGGGTTTGAGCAGGTAAAAAAATACTGCTGTCACAAGAACCAGCATGGACAGAAAAGCGCCTTGTTCCAGTTTTTTCATCAGGGATATAGTCCTGTCTTAATTTTTTAAAAGTGCGGTGAACTCTTTGACAGTTAAGCCAGCTTGTCTGATAATGGCACGAAGTGTGCCTTTTGCAATCTCTTTGTGGTCTGGCACGGTTAAACGGCGGAAAGGAGAGCATGATTGGCGCATAACAACGTGACTTCCTGTCTGATGATCTTTTTCATATCCATATCTTGTTAAAGCGGCAATAACTTTTTTTCCAGAAATCTGCGGAAGAGGACTCACATTACCACCTCAACCACCTCTTCATGAATTGATGGCGGTATCGGCTCATTGTGTTTTTTTAAACTTTCCAAATATGCATTGATCGCTTCTTTTGCATTTTGCAATGATTCCGCTCTTGTCTTTCCTTGAGAAATACATCCTGGCAAAGCAGGCACTTCTGCTACAAAGACACCATCTTCATCTTGTTCAATAATAATTCTGAATTTCATATAAACAGCCCCTCTTTATTTTAATATACAAATTATATATCAGATCCGGAAAGCAGGCAAAAGGGATTTTGTAATCGGAATAAATCAGGGAGATGTTTTTTTTCTGGGTGATGCAAAATAGCCGGCCGCCACTGTGGCACTGATGATGATACTCCCGCCGGCAAGGGTGGTGACCGCAGGGATTTCGTGGAGAATAAAAAATGCCAGCACAATGCCGTATACCGGTTCAAGACCTGCGATGACCGATGCGGTCTGGGCCCGGATCTGTTTGAGGGAACTGATGAACAGGGTATGGGACAGGGCGGTGCACACCACGCCTAAAAAGATGAGGGCAGGCAGATCAGATGCTGCAGGGGCCGGGGGCCGGACCAGGGCCAGGGGCAAAACCAGGAGCAGGGCGGCAAACGCATTCTGGAAAAACGCCACTGCCACCGGATCGGATACCCGGGCATTTTTCCGGTTCACCAGGGCCAGGACGGCAAAGGTGAGACCGGACAGGATGCCCAGCAGTGCACCGAATGTGGTCTGGTTGGACAGATCTATGTCCGGCACCACCAGGCAGATGCCGATAAATACCGCCCCTGCGGTAATCATGTCACGGCGGGTTAACGGTTCCTTGAATACCAAAGGTTCCATAAAGGTGACAAACAAAGGGAACGAAGAAAATGTCACCAGTCCCACAGCCACACTGGACACCTGGATGGACCAGAAAAAAAACACCCAGTGGGCTGCCAGTAAAATCCCCTGGAGAATGAACAGCCCCAGCATCTGCCTTGTAAAACCGCCAAGGTGTGTGCCGGAAACCGCCCGTGCATATACTGCCAGGGCCACAGCACCGAACAGGGTTCGGCCAAAAACAATCACCAGCGGGCCTGCGGCGATGAATTTGCCGAACAGCCCGGCCAGGCCGAACAAAAACACGGCACAGTGTATCCGGAACAACGGATGGGTTGCCACAAGGGGCGGTTTCATTTGCGGCACCTGCATGGGGGCCATGTCATCGTTTCAGCCTATCTGGTCAGCTGGCGGTATTTGATACGGGTGGGGGCATCTGCCTTGATGCCCAGCCGCTTTTTGCGGTCTTTTTCATAATCGGAATACGCCCCGTCAAACATCAGGGTTTTACTGTCCCCTTCAAAGGCCAGGATATGTGTGGCGATGCGGTCTAAAAACCACCGGTCATGGCTGATGATCACGGCACACCCGGCAAAGTTTTCCAGCGCTTCCTCCAATGCCCGCATGGTATTGACATCCAGGTCATTGGTGGGTTCGTCCAGCAGCAGGACATTGGCTTCCTGCTGGAGCATACAGGCCATGTGCACCCGGTTGCGCTCGCCGCCGGAGATTTCTGACACTTTTTTCTGCTGGTCAGTGCCGGAAAAGTTGAATTTGCCCACATAGGCCCGGGCATTGATTTCCCTGCCGCCGATCACCAGTGTGTCACTGCCGCCGGAGATAACCTCATAAATGGTTTTGTCCGGATCCAGAGAATCCCGTTCCTGGTCCACACAGGCCAGTTTCACACTCTGGCCCAGTGCAATCCTGCCGGCATCAGGCGTTTCTTTTCCGGTGATCATGTTGAACAGGGTGGTTTTGCCGGCACCGTTGGGACCCACCACCCCCACGATGGCGCCCGGTGGAATGACAAAGTGCATGTCTTCCACCAGCAGCTTGTCTTCAAATGCCTTGGTTACATGCTCGGCCACAATGACCTTGTCCCCCAGGCGGGGGCCTGGCGGGATAAAGATCTCCATCTCTTTTTCCTGGTCTTTTGCATCTTTTTTGAGCAGGTCTTCATAGGCCTTGATTCTGGCCTTGGATTTGGCGCGCCTGCCTTTGGGAGACATGTTGATCCATTCCAGTTCCCGTTCCAGGGTTTTTTTGCGCTTGCCTTCTCCTTTCTGCTCGATGGCCAGGCGCTTTTGTTTCTGTTCCAGCCAGGAGGAATAGTTGCCTTTCCAGGGTATGCCTTCGCCTCTGTCCAGCTCCAGTATCCACCCGGCCACATTGTCCAGAAAATACCGGTCATGGGTCACGGCGATAATGGTGCCTTCGTACCGGTTCAAGTGCTGTTCCAGCCAGGACACGGACTCTGCATCCAGGTGGTTGGTGGGCTCATCCAGAAGCAGGATGTCGGGCTTGGACAACAGAAGCCGGCACAATGCCACACGGCGCTTTTCCCCCCCGGAGATGACAGCGACGTTTGTGTCTTCCGGCGGACACCGCAGGGCATCCATGGCCATTTTCAACCGGGCATCCAGGTCCCAGGCATCCAGGTGGTCCAGCTGTTCCTGGATTTTGCCCTGGCGTTCGATGAGCTTGTCCATCTCATCATCTGACATGGGTTCTGCAAATGCTTCTGAAACCTTTTCATATTCCGCCAGCAGATCCACGGTTTCCTGGACACCTTCCTCCACAACTTCCCGGACGGTTTTGGTCGAGTCCACCAAAGGTTCCTGTTCCAGAAACCCGATGGTGTACCCTTTGGATAAAATGGTTTCGCCGGAAAATTCCGTGTCTCTGCCTGCCATGATCCGTAACAGCGAGCTTTTGCCTGATCCGTTGAGGCCCAGTACCCCGATCTTGGCCCCGTAGAAATAGGACAAAGAGATATCCTTGAGCACCTGGCGCTTGTCGTGGAATTTGCTCACGTTGATCATGGAATAGATCACTTTTTTGGTATCTTCGGTCATGTAGACTCCTTACCCGGTTACGGCAATGCATTCAATTTCCACCAGGGCATCCTTGGGCAGCCGGCCCACCTGAAAGGCGGATCTGGCAGGTTTGTGTCCTGCCAAAGCTTTTTCGTACACCGTGTTCATGCCGGCAAAGTCCTCCATGGATGACAGGAAAACCGTGGCTTTCAGGATTTTGTCCAGCCCGGAGCCGGCAGCCGCCAGCACGGCTGCCACATTTTTCATGACCTGTTCGGTCTGTGCTTCGATGGTGTCTCCTGTGATTTCCATGGTTTTCGGATCCAGAGGGATCTGGCCGGAAGCAAATACCAGGTTTCCCTGGACAATGGCATGGCTGTATGGGCCGATGGCGGCGGGGGCTTCGGATGCGGTTATAATGTTCATAAGATCTCCTTAAACGTTATGGTTTGTTTGTTTTTTCATCATTATAAATATATGTATTTTTATATGAAAGTGTTAAGTTTTAAGTGTTAAGTTAATATCTGCCTGCTCATACTTTCATTTTTGGTTGTGCCCGCCAGGGCATGGGTGTTATATGAAAGCCTTCAGTACTCAACCAAAAGCTAAAACCTAACAGCTAACAGCTAAAAGCTAATGATACTGGCTGATGACCGGTTC
>JAABSB010000172.1 GCA_011390615.1 Desulfotignum sp.
CCCGAACAGGAGCAGTTTTTCTGTCAGGGTGGTTTTACCGGCATCCGGGTGTGAAATAATGGCAAAAGTTCTGCGTCTGTTTATTTCACGCACATATGCCTTATCTATAACCTTTGATTCCATTAACTGAAATCCCTTTTGTAATTTTTAAATTGTGGATATACTGGTGTATGGATTACAGGCATGCAGACCTGTTATTGATTTTCAGGCGGTTTTCCGGTTTTGGCCCGTTTTCTGACTTTAAAAAAATCCCACACGGCCCAGGGAATTAAAATCAGGCTCAGTACCTGGTTGAACAAGGCATGTTCGGCCATGTCAGGATCAGAGGTCAGCCATCCGTCCCAGAAACACCACAGCCCGAATCCCAGTAAAAGCAAGGTAAATACATAGGGACTCATCCGGGGGGGATGGGGGGAATTATTTTCTTTTTCTTGTGTCATACGGCTCCTGCCCAATAATCATAAATTTCGGAAAAGTTTTTTTTTATACCACAATTCATTTTCAAATGCCATCTCAAATATCATGCCAACGCTCAAATACCATGCCAGCTGGTCAAGGAAAAATCAATTTGTCCACAATAAGGCCAAAAAAGCGTTCGCCCTCACAGGTGAAAATCCAGCCCAGATGCACTGCGCAATTTGCACATACACCAATCCGCCAGGCATATCCGGAAAACCAGGTAAATTCCATGGAAGCCTGTGATACCGGGATGCACCCTTCTGCCTGCCTAAAACAGCCGAGCTCAAACACATGCCCCTGGGGATTGGCAAACGTATGCAGAAACCTGCCGTTCATTTGTATGCAATGATCAGGACATGACACCACGTGGCCGCAGTTTCGGCAGACTATCACAGGCGAAGATGAAAAAGCCGTCTTTGATTTTTCAAGGGTTATGGTATCTGGGGTTTGTTTGCATACTATACACATATTTTATATTTACCTGTCTTCACCGGTTTTTTTATGAATATGGTATAAAGTGGCCCCTATCGGGGCAAACGACAGGAGCACAATGTTGACCCAGGGAATGAGAAACAGCAGCCCAAAGCCTATGTGAAACCCTACCGTGTGGCCCAAGAACCCCAGGCGGACTCTGAAAGGTATCATTTTCCGGGCCGGAACCAGGTCTGTATTATCCCAGGCCAGAAACACACTGGCTGAAATGGTGGATAAAACAATAATAACTGGTCCAAGGGGGGTAAACAGGCCCAGGACCATGATCCCCCCGGTGATGATCAGGGGGATTACCGCCCTGGGAATTTCCTGGCACACCAGATAGACAAAAAGCGCCGGCCATGATGTATCAGCATAGGAAATTTCCTTTCCCAGAACAATTTTTTCCGTCAATCTGGACATATAATCCATAATGAATACGCCAAAAAAAAGCTGTGCCGTCAGATAGGCCGCAACCACAGCCACGGCTGCCAGCAGAAGGGATAATACCCATGATATGAGATGCCAGACATACACCAGCATCCCTTTATCCGGCATTTTCCAGATCAAAGACAAGATCTGCTCATGCCAGAAAAAGACCATACCGGTAAAAACCAGTGCCAGAATGAAGACAATGACAAACCGCAGCAGCCCGAGCCATAAAAGCCCGGGATGTTTCAGGGCAAAAAAAACACCCTGAACATTGTATTTTATTCCGGAAAAAAAATCCATGCGCCAGCCTTGCATCTCAGGATAATCATACTTACTTGTGTACTATAAAAATAAGCTGCATCAAATTCAAGGAGATTCTTTGATGACAATCTATTATGTGGATGGCAGATTTGTTCCCAGCCATGAGGCCATGATTCCGGTGGATGATCTTGCGGTACTGCGGGGATTCGGCATATGCGACATCATGCGGACCTTTAACGGGGTGCCGTATTTTCTGGATGAACACATCAAGCGGCTTATGGCATCAGGAAAGAAAATAGGACTGTCCCTGCCATGGACCATGGATGAGATAAAAGCCATCGTGCGCGAAACCCTGGAGAAAAACAAACAAACGGCTGAAGCCAATATCCGTATCGTGATAACCGCTGGTTCCAGTCCGGATTTTTTAACCCCCAGCGGCACCCCCCGGCTGATCGTCATGGTCACCCCCATAAAAAAACTGCCTGAAGAATGGTATTCCAATGGGATCAAAGTGATAACCATTTTTCAGGAAAGGCCCCTTGCCGGTGCCAAGGTAACCGCTTATATCCCGGCGGCCATGGCATTGAAACAGGCACAAAAATCCGGTGCTGTGGAAGCCATTTATGTGAATGCACAAAAGCAGGCCCTGGAAGGCACCACCAGCAATTTGTTTGCCTTTTTCGGCCAAACCCTGGTCACACCGCCTGCACAGGGTATTTTAAAAGGTATCACCCGGAAACTGATATTGTCTCTTGGCAATGCTTTTTTTCAGATTGAAGAAAAACCGCTTTTCCTGGACCAGCTGTTAACAGCAGATGAGGTATTTATCACAGGCACCAACAAAGGCGTGGTGCCGGTGGTACAAATTGATGACACCCTTATTTCCCGCGGAAAACCAGGAAAAAACACCCGGAAGCTTATCCAGGCCCTGGATAAGCATACAAATGATTTTTCATCCCGGTATACCGGTTAAATGCCGGCACACACAGTTTGTCTGTTTGTTTTTGGAATACAGTTTATCAGATAGGTATTGTCGGTGGTGAATTCTTTATAGGAAACCGGATCCATTTTGTGAATCACATCCGGCCCCAGGTTGAAACAATCCTGGAAAAAAGGAAAAAAGCTGACAGCCGGTGCCGGTGGTCTGTTGCTGCCTGAAGCGGCAATATGCCACATGGCTGGTGTGTCCTTGGAGATAACGCTGTTTTTGAGAATCTCCAGCAGTTTTTCTTCAACATGAATACAGTTTCTGGTGCCTGTGCTTTCCAGCCTGGAAGCAATATTCACCGGTTTGCCAATGGCAGTGACAATCCGCCGGTTTCTACTGCCCAACGGTCCCACCAACGCAGCCCCATACGCCATACCGGCCCTGAATTCTATGCCGATATTGTGCTCTTTTACAAGGGTTTTAATTTTGTTTTCCCGGTCCATGGGATGCATCCCGCGCCCCAATGCATGGATCTGGTTAAATACAGAAGCCAGTGCAAAAGTCATGAGCATCAAACGTTCCGGTAAACCAGACGGTTTTTTTCTGTCAGGGGCATCAAATGTTTCCATGTTTTCCAAAAAAACCGCATCCCCTAAAAAATTGTCAACCCGGCAGCCGTATGCAGCAGCTGTGTCTGCGGCTATTTCATGGCAAAGATTCAATATGAGAAAAAAATCTCTGGGCCGAAGACAATTTCTGACAACACTTGATCCCACTATATCCATGAATGCGTAAACACCGTTTGATTCAATAACAGGGATCATTTTCAACTGCTTTGCTGTCACCGCCCCCACCGCCTGGAGATGGTTTTTCAATTCATCCAGCTGCAGGATTTTTTCATTCAATTGGACAAAGGTCTGACGAAGGTTTTTTTCTTTGCGCCAGATAATTTTTGCTGCCCGCCGTCCCTTTGCCTGTCCCAGATGGGCCAGAGAAGCGGTTTCAATGGCACTGATGAGCAGATCAAACCGGCTTTTCAATTGCCGGCAATAACCGGGGTTTTCCCCGGATTTTTCAAACAATTGCGGATCCACGGTGTTGAACACGATGGCCCCGTAGTCGGGAATATACACCGATACAAAATTATCCGGCTTAAACCAGTGGATGATGTCCAGATTCACCTGAATATCAGACAATATCTCAAATTTCCGGCCGTCATAAGCAACAACAGAAAGGCTGCCGCCCGGGGACTGCCGCATCTGTTTTTGGGGAATATGATCGATAAAAACAATTTTCACCCCGTTTGCATAATATTCCCCATGTTTGCGCATCACATGGGCGATAACCCCTTGCGTTTTTATCTGTCTGCCATGCGCATCTGCTGCAAACAACCGTATGGGGGACAGTTTTATCCAGCGTATCACAGCAGGGCCAAAGAATTGGAACCCCAGCCCTGCCATCCCGATACCGTCCAGCTGGTGTACCACTCCCCGGTCCCATTTATGGGGCG
>JAABSB010000173.1 GCA_011390615.1 Desulfotignum sp.
CAGGTATGCCATCTGGCGGCCCTCTCCTTTGTTCCGGGCCAGAAACCTGGAAAAGGCCCTGGATACCCCGGCCCGGATCTACTTTAAAAACGAAGGGGTGAGCCCGGCAGGCTCCCACAAGCCCAACACCGCCCTGGCCCAGGCCTATTACAACAAGGTGGCAGGCACCAAAAAGATCACCACCGAGACCGGGGCAGGGCAGTGGGGCAGCAGCCTGGCCATGTGCTGCGCGTTTTTCGGCATTGAATGCAAGGTGTTTATGGTAAAAATCTCCTATAACCAGAAACCCTACCGCAGGCTGATGATGGAGACCTGGGGGGCCAACTGTACGGCCAGTCCTTCCACGGAAACTAAGGCGGGCCGCTCCATTCTGGAAAAGAACCCGGATTCTCCCGGCTCTTTGGGCATGGCCATTTCCGAAGCAGTGGAAGAAGCAGTATCTGATGAGAACACCAAATATGCCCTGGGATCGGTGCTGAACCATGTGATGATCCACCAGAGCATCATCGGCCTGGAAGCCCAGAAGCAGATGGAAATGGCAGGGGACTACCCGGATGTGATCATCGGCAGCGCCGGCGGGGGCAGCAACTTTGCCGGTCTGGCCTTCCCCTTTGCCAGGGACAAGATCAACGGCAAAGAGATCGACATCATTGCAGTGGAGCCCACATCGTGTCCCACCATGACCCGGGGTCCCTTTGCCTATGATTTCGGTGACACCGTGCAGATGACGCCCTTGCTGCCCATGCACACCCTGGGCCACAATTTCGTGCCCGCCCCCATCCATGCAGGCGGGCTGCGGTACCACGGCATGTCCCCCATTGTCAGCCAGCTGATCCTGGACGGCATCATCAGGCCGGAGGCCATTCACCAGCTGGAAACCTTTAAGGCGGGACTGACTTTTGCCCGCTCCGAGGGCTATATCTCAGCCCCGGAATGCAACCATGCCGTGGCCATGGCCATCAGGGAGGCTTTAAAGGCAAAGGAAGAAGCCAAAGAAAAGGTCATCCTCTTTAACTGGTCCGGCCACGGTCTGGTGGATATGGCATCCTATGCATCATACTTCAAAGGGGAACTGGCAGACCATGAACTGCCCCAGGAACAGATCGATGCGGCACTCAAGGATCTGGAAACCCTGCCCAAACCCAGGCAGGGGGGCAAATAAGCCGGGCAGTGATATCCCTGTACCATGACCAGGGGTCCGGGGTATCACGGCAGCAATCGGGAAATACTGAGAAAAAGCCGGTATAAAACCATCAGGGGCCTGGTAAAAACCAGGCCCCTGATGGTTTTTGTATGCAGATGAAATCTTATCCCAGGTTGTCCATGGCTTTTTTAAACCCGGCAAAAGACCCTGTGATGGTTTTGTCCGGCACAGCATAGGAGAGCCGGAAATGCCCGGGCCCGCCGAACCCTGTGCCCGGTACTGCCAGGATGTTCTGTTCCTTGAGCATGTTGACGAATTTCACATCATTTTCAATGGGGCTTTTGGGGAAAAGATAAAATGCGCCGTCAGGCACGTCAAATTCATATCCTGCCTCTTTGAGTCCCTTGCAGAAAATATCCCGGCGCCGCCGGTAGATACCGATATCCACGGTAACCCCCTGGAGGCGGCCCACCACATGCTGGAACATGGCCGGGGCATTAACATACATCATGGTGTTGGCCACCCCGGCAGCCCCGGCAATAAGGGCGGCATCCTCTGCTTTGGGGTGAATGGCCAGGTACCCGATACGCTCGCCTGCCAGGGACAGCTCCTTGGAATAGGAGGTGAGCACAATGGTGTGGTCATAAACATCAAATACCGAAGGCACCTCCACATCATAGGCAATTTTCCGGTAGGGCTCATCTGAAATCAGGTAGATCCGTTTGTCAAATTTTTTGCTGGCAGCCTCCAGCACACGGCCCAGGCCGTCCAGTTCTTCTGCTGAGTATACTGCACCAGTGGGGTTGTTGGGGGAATTGATGAGCACCACCCGGGTTTTTTCGGTGATGGCGGTCTGGATAGCACCCAGGTCCAGGTGAAAATCCGGCCGGGTGGGGGCGGTCACCAGGGTGGCACCTGCCACAAATGCATACTGGTTATAGCCCACAAAATAGGGGGCAGGGGTGAGCAGCTCTTCTCCCGGATTTATCAGGGCCCGGAGGCAGTCGTTCAAAGCCCCGGCAGCCCCGGCTGTCATCACTACCAGATCCGGGGTAAGGCCCACGGAAAATTCCTTGTTCAGAAAATCAGCCACTGCCTGGCGGACATGGACAAATCCCGGGTTGGGCATATAGCCATGGGAGATGCTGTCATCGTTGATCAAATCAAGCAGGGTATCTTTCACTGCCGCCGGGACGGGGACATCAGGGTTGCCCAGGGAAAAGTCATATACATTGTCTGCCCCGAATTTTTCCCGCATCCGGATGCCTTCTTCAAACATTTTGCGGATGGTTGAGGCGGCTTCCACCATTTTGACCATTTTATCTGCAATCGGCATGGCATTGTCCTTTCAAAATTATGCGTTCGATTTGGTTCAGCATACATCAAAAAATGTGTTATGGAAATACCCCTGCAAAAAACCGGTTTCCGGTTTCCTGCAGCCGGGCTGCCATGGCAGTGACACAGGCCGGCCGGATGTTGTCCTTCCATCGGGGATATCCTCCCTGCCAGACATACCGGATAAGATCATGAAATACGGTCCTGGTGAATGCATAGGGTCCGAACCTGAAATGTTCTTCATCAAACCCCGTCTGCACGGTTTTTTTGTCTGCAAAAAGGGCAATCATCTCCTGTATTTTCTGCCGGGTTCTGTACCCCTCTGGATGCTGTTTGAAAAGGGCCGGGTCCCGGGGAAAGGGAAACTGCTCATACACCCGGCCGATGAAACCGGTGAACCGGATGCCGTGGATGGCACCCATGAGATCACCTGTATCCTGTGCGGTTTTAATGTGAAACACTTCACAATCGAGAAACGCCGGAGATGGCTGGTCTGCCAGGGTGGTGATCCAGTTACAGAAATCATCGCAGAAAAAGAAAAAACGCTCCAGCAAAAGCATGTCAGATGCAATGTTGAAGAACCCGAACGCTACCGGGCCGTGGGAAGCGGAGTTAAATGAAAGGGGCATGGCTGTTCTCCTTTTTGGATGAGGCATAGCATATTTCATGGGTTTGTGCTATGGAAAATTCAGATGCACAACAGGGCCATGGTGTGCAGCCCTGTCCTGTTCAGCTGCTTGATCTCCGCCCCCTGCGTGTGCCGTGTGACAGGGGGCTGTGTCAATAACAGGTGATGCTGCATTTACATACGATTGTCCTGAGATATTCGGCCGCAGCAGGCAGCGTGACTAAAGTCAACTACCCCGGCCTGAAGGCCGGAGCTTGTAAAAGGCTCCATGGTTGACCAGGGAAATGTTCAAAGTTTAGTGGCAAAGACAAAAAAGGAGAACATTAAAAGTTGCATAGAGAGCTAAAGACCAACGGCGGGATGCTTCCTCAGTCCCGCCCTCTTGAAGCCCGGGTTGCAGACAACCTTCAGGGGTGTGGACGAAACGGGTCCGGGCATACAGCCGCTGTGCAACAATCCCGAGGGGAGAGTTCAACCGATGCCAGGGTTGAACCGTCACCCGCCGTGTGCCCTATGGGTGCTTTGCGGTGAACGGCGTAAGCCGTGTTTTTGTACTCGACAAGAAAGGTAAACCCTTAATGCCGTGTCATCCGGCCAGAGCAAGAAAATTCCTGGCTCAAGGCAGGGCCCGGGTTCACCAAAGTTTTCCTTTCACCATCAGACTCGTTGACCGGATCCGGGAAAGCAGTAATGTGCAACCGGTTAATGTGAAACTTGATCCCGGAGCCAAAACAACCGGCATGGCCGTGGTCAGACAGGATGGCGGTCATGCCTGGATCCTGCACCTGTCAGAATTAACCCACCGGGGCGCTGCCATCCGGAAAAAACTTGATCAAAGATCCAATTACCGGAGAAGACGGAGAACCGCAAACCTCTGGTACCGTAAGAAAAGATACG
>JAABSB010000174.1 GCA_011390615.1 Desulfotignum sp.
AGGGTTGCGCGCATAGATTTTAAAAGACTTTGCATGAATATGGCCTCAAATCCCTGGACCGCCTGTTCCAGTTCCTTTTCTTCCGAGGATTTACGGGCCTGGCTTCCAAGGGTTTCCAGCTGCTGGTTCAACAAATTCTGGTCAATGACATCCAGTTTCATGGGGTTGCCTTTTTTTTTATATATTTTTTATGGAATCAGTCAGTACCCAGTTATCAGCTTCCATTCAACAATTACAAATTTTCCCTGCTGATTCCCAACAACTAAAAGCTAAAAGCTTTCTTACACCTAAATAATATCCAGCTCCGCCTGAAGAGCCCCGGCCGCCTTCATGCTCTGGAGGATGCCGATGAGATCCCTGGGCTGGACCCCCAGGGCGTTGAGTCCCCGGACAAGCTCTCCGATGGTGGTATTTGCCGGCAGATTCATCAGGCTTTCCTCTTCCTCATCTTCCTGGCCTTCATTGATGGTCACCGACAAATTGCCGTGGGCGATGGCCACGTGAGAAATACTGACATCAGCCCCGATGACCACGGTGCCGGTTTTTTCATTGACCACCACCCGGGCCTTTGTATCAGGAATGACGTTCAGGGTCTCGATGTCGGAAATAAATTCCGCCACATGGGCCTGCCACATGTCTTCAGGTATTGTCAGGCTGATGGCGCTGGCATCGATGGTTTTGGCCACCTGATCACCGATGGCGGCGTTGATGGTGTCGGTCATGCGCCGGGCGGTTGTGAAATCCGGATAAAACAAGGACAGGGTCAGATTCCTTTTTCCATCCAGCTTAAAAGAGATCTCCCGTTCAATGGAGCCGCCGTTGACTATTCTGCCCACCAGCAGGTGGCTGTCCCTGTCCCCCACATCACTGGGTATGGAAAGGCTGACAGCGCCCTGGGCAATGGCATAGACCCGGCCGTCCACCCCTTTGAGAGGCGTCATCAGCAGCACGCCGCCCTTGAGGCTCTGGGCATCCCCCAGAGAGGACACCGTGATATCTATCCGGTCCCCTGTCCTGGCAAAGGCCGGGATGGCAGCGGTTGCCATGACAGCGGCCACATTTTTCACCTGTAACTGGTTCTGGTCCACATAGATGTTCATTTTTTCCATCATATTGGCCAGGGCCTGGCGGGTGAAACTCACCTTGTTCTTGTCTCCGGTACCGTTGAGCCCCACCACAAGGCCGTATCCTGTGAGCTGATTGGACCGGATCCCTTTGATGGCGGCCAGGTCCTTGATACGTGCGGCAGAAGCTTCTGAGAAGATCCCTGCAGCACCTGTCAGAAAAACAAGGCAGACCAAAAACCATATCAGATCTTTTCGGGTTTTATGCATGGTTTCCTCCCGTCAAAACAGCGCCGCATCAAAAGGGCCAGAGGTTGTCAATCAGGCGGTTTCCCCAGCCGGGTTTCTGCTTGTCAGCCAGGGCTCCCCTGCCGTAGTATTCAATGCGGGAATCAGCCAGAAAAGTGGACTGCACCCGGTTGGATGCGGCAATATCCTGGGGCCGGACAATACCGGATACAATGATATACTGGGTTTCATTGTCAATTTTCATGGCCCGCCTGCCAAAAATGCTCAAATTGCCGTTGGGCAGCACTTCCACCACCCTTGCGGCAATGGAGGCGGTTACCTGGCCGCTTCTGTCACTTTCCGCCTCCCCTTCAAACTCATTGGAAAAGTCGGTACCGATCAGGTTGGCGTTATCGCCCCCTCCCAGCTTGCTAGCATACCCGAAGGCATTCAGGGTCGGCACCCCGACGCGCAACCGGGTGTTTCTGGTGGCTTCTGTATTGACATCCATTCTGGAGGAAGCATTTTCCACAATATCCACGATCACGGTATCCCCCACATAATTGGCTTTGGTGTCCTCGAACATGGACCCTTTTGCATCGGTCCACAATGAGCCCTCCTCTGCCCCCCCGGGCACATAGCTGTCAATGGCCGGGGCAATGGCTGTATCCGGGGGTATGGCCATATCTGCTGTATTGTCTGCAGATTTGCCGGCACACCCGGCTGCCAGGACTGTGATAACCATAACCATCCATATGCCCATTCTGTATTTTGTGTGTTTCATTGGATGCTGCAATCCCTTTTTTTTGTGATCATTTATTGTGATGGCTGCCCCATATCACCATCGGCAAGATTTTTATTTAAAATGGTCAGTAGATCACCTCCACCTGCGACCTGCTTTTTACGCGTGCTTTCACCTGCTTTCCCGAGGTGATATTTTCAACAGATATGGCTGCATTGAGAAACCCGTCCTCTTTGGAAATACCGGATGTCACAATAACCAGACTGCCTTTTTTTGCCACCAGGGAAACAATATCCCCTTTCCGGATCACAGGGGCTTTTTCCAGCATTCTCATTGTAATCACCTGCCCTTTGCTGATGTCGGAGCGCAGCAGCATGCCGTCGATTTCCCCGGGCCTGGCCACAACATCCCTGTCCAGATCAAACAGATTTTTTTGGGTAACCTTTACATCGGAAAGGGCAATTTTTTCCCCCCGCCGCAGATTTTTTTTTGCACACACCACCGGAGACAGCACCTGCAGGGTCCCGGACACCGCCAGACGGCCCTGTTTTTCATTGTTTGTCCAGACATCCAGATACACGGACAGCCGGCCGCTGCGGTTCACCAGGTTGCCGGCATCAGGGACCAGCCTGATCTCTCCGGATGGATAGGTTTTCAAACCCCTTATCTTAAGGCCGGAAAGGGTGTACTGCCGGTCCGGAAACCGGGCAGCAAGCATCTGGTCCACTGTCTGTTGGATGCGCTGCCTGTCAAGGGTCTGGGCTGCCCGCTTCACAAACACCTGGTCCGGACATGCCAGTGTCACCTGGCCCGGCTCCAGATAGGGCTGGGACTGGATCAGGGCGATGATGCGCTGCCTGTCAACCTGGTCCAGATCACCCGGCCTGGGGGACCGGCCCAGTGCAATTTTTTCCAGGGCCTGCTGCAAAAACCCGCCTGCCCGGATATCAGCGATCTCCCCCAGATAGATGACATCATCGTGCACCAAGGCGTTTTTTTTCACCTGGATCTGGATCTTTTCCTGGCTGAGGGCCGGCATAACCAGCCACAGGATCAGCACCACTGCCAGTAAAAAATACGCCTGGATCATCCTGGATTTATGGAAACCGCTGGTTCTCATGCAAGACTACCGTTTCAATCCGTTGGCTGTGCTGAGCATGCTGTCCGCTGTCTGCACAGATTTTGAATTGGCTTCATAGGCCCGCTGCCCCACGATCAAAGACACCATCTCCTCCACCACACTCACATTGGACAGCTCCAGATAATTGTTGACCGTGGTGCCGGAACCTTCTTCCCCCGGCACCACTTCAATGGGATCACCGGAACCTTCCGAGGGCCGGAGAAGATTGTTGCCCACCGCCACAAGCCCTGCCGGATTGACAAAGGTGGTAATCAGCACCTCTTCGGTGGCCAGGATATCTTCCTGGTCTCCGAAAACCGTCAGTGTGCCGTCATCCTGCAATGTGATGGTGTTGGCTTCGATGGGAATGGCGATTTCCGGCTGGAGCCTGTCCCCTGCCGGGGTGGTGATGAATCCGTCACTGTCCAGGGTAAAATTGCCGGCCCGGGTATACAGGTCTTCATCCCCATGGGTCACCCGGAAAAAACCGCGGCCCTGGATGGTAAAATCCAGCTGGTTGTCGGTCTGAACATAATCTCCCTGGGTAAACACCTTCTGCACGGATGAGGGTTTCACCCCCATGCCCACCTGGATGCCTGTGGGCACCTGGCCGCCGCCAGGGGTTGTCTGGCCTGCGATCAAAAGGGTTCTGTACATGAGGTCTTCAAAATTGGCCCGGGATTTCTTGAATCCGGCGGTGCTTGCGTTGGCCAGGTTATTGGCTGTCACATCTGTCTGCATCTGCTGGGCCCCCATGCCTGTGGCACCGGACCAGAGGGATCGTATCATCTTTGCCT